>CAZWUD010000016.1:0-11653 GCA_964637055.1 uncultured Candidatus Cloacimonadota bacterium | reverse complement strand
GGGCAAAAATGTGCGCTCGAGGCGCTGCATCTCGCTTTTCCATTTGTCCAGATCCGTGCTTTGAAAGAGCAGTCGTGCCAGCCGGAACTCCGGAGGATAGTGCAATCTGGCGCGATAATCCATCTCTTCGATGGCAAAACGTTCAAAATCCTGCTTGCTGGCGGATTGGATGGAATAGTGATCCGGATTGTAGGTTTGGATGATGACTTCGCCTTTTTTATCTGCCCTGCCGCTGCGTCCCGCCACCTGAGTGATGAGCTGAAAGCTGCGTTCGGCGGAGCGAAAATCCGGGATATTCAGGCTGATATCCGCATTGATGATGCCTACCAGGGTCACATTGGGAAAATCCAGCCCTTTGGAGATCATCTGAGTGCCCAAAAGGATGTCCACTTCCTGCCGTTTCATACGCTGATACATGGATTTGAGCGTGCTGGAAGAGCTATCGCTATCCATGCGCAGGATCTTGGCCGAGGGATAGAGTATCCTCAGGCTGCTCTCCACTTTTTGGGTGCCGGGGGAGCCATAGGAAAAGCTGAACCCTTTGCAGGAAGGACAACGCCGGGGAATGGGGTAAAAGTGGCCGCAATAGTGGCATTGCATCTCCTCGCGATCGCGGTGGTAATACATGCTGATTTCACAATTTGGGCAGACGATGAGTTTGCCGCATTTCAGGCATTGCACAAAGGATGAATAACCCCTACGATTTTGAAAGAGGATCACCTGTTCTTTTTTCTCCAAGCGCTCTGTGATAGCGGCGGCCAGGGGTGCGGAGATCAGATCCGGATCCTGACTGTCGCAGAGATTTATGATCCGAACCTGGGGCAGGCTGTAATCCAGAGGGCGCTTGCTCAGCTTGTGCAGGCGGTATTTGCCATTTTGGCAGTTTTGCCAGCTTTCCAGAGAGGGAGTGGCGGAACCGAGAATGATCTGCAGATTCTGCTTTTGGGCCCGCACAATGGCCAGATCCCGGCCGTGATAGCGGGGGAGATTGTCCTGTTTGTAGCTTTGCTCATGTTCTTCGTCCACAACGATCAAGCCCAGATCTTTCACCGGAGCAAAGATAGCGCTGCGGGCTCCGATCACGATGCGGCATTTGCCGGCTTTGATCTTTTTCCATTCGGAAAAGCGTTGTGAATCCGTCAATTGACTGTGCAACACGGCCAGAGTATCGCCAAAACTGCTGTCAAAGCGGTCCAGCATCTGAGGAGTGAGGGCGATTTCCGGGATCAGGAAGATCACGCCCCTCTCGGCATCCAGATATTTGCGGATGATCTCTATATAGACCTCGGTCTTGCCGCTGCCGGTGATGCCATAGAGCAGATGGGTCTGAAAGTGGCCGTAGTCCTCCAGGATCTCATCTATGGCGGCCAATTGCTCTTCATTGAGCGTAATGTTTTTGGCTTTAGCGCCGGTTTCTCTGAGGAGCTGGCCTTCTTCCACCTGACGGGGAAAGATGCGGATAATGCCCTTTTTTGCCAAAGCTTTCAGCGAACTGTATGAAACCAGATTGCTGATGTCCGCCATGGGGAAGGGGGCAGGTTCACGCTTGATGATTTCCCAGGCCTCACGCTGTCTGAGAGGGAGATCTTTCTCAGCAAAGGGCTCACCGGAGGGCTCGATGAAATTGCGGACTTTAGGCTTGTCCCGGCGTCGCAAGCGGCTATCGAGCCGGATCAGACCTTCAGCTTGAGCGGCGTCGGCCAATTTGTAGATGGGCAGATGAGGGGCTTTCTTTTTCAGTTCGGAAAGCTTCTGTTCGTCACCAGTTTGCAGGAGTTCAAAAAGAGCTAAGTATGGATCCGGGATATCGGTTTTGGGACCGATCCAGGAAGCTAGAGCATCGACTGAGATCTGGAGCTTGGCTGGCAGCATCGCAAAGAGGGCTTTACCCAGGCTGCAGTGATAATAATCTGCCATCCATTGTGCCAGATCCAGCAGTTCGTCCGGCAATATGGACTCGGCATCGATGATCTCATTGATCTTCTTGTAGCGGAAGTTTTGAGCGCTGAGCTCTTCCATACAGATGCCCAGCATGAGCTTTGCCCTCAGGGGTACAACGACCCGTGCACCGCGCGCGATCTTTTGCGGGCTGGCATAGCTGAAATCCCGAGTGATCCCCAGGGGCAGACAAACTTTGTAATAATGCATGAATAGACCAAGCTGGGGGTGGGGGATTTTGTCAATAGATTTTGCGATATTTTGGTTTCACGCAGATATCTTTTTAGGGTCCACAGATTAACACCAATTTACACAAATTTTGTTTGGACGTTTTGACGACAGGCCTCAGCCTTTTTCCCATATACTTTCTTTTTATCGTACCAATCCGTTCAATCGGTCAAATCTGCGTTTTAAGGTTACCCGCTCGCTTAACCCATAACCCAATTGATTATCAACCCTTCAATCCATTAGATCTGCGCTCTATTCCCACATACAAAAAAAGCCCCACACGAGGTGAGGCTAACTGTTTATATATCTTTGATTATCCGGCTCTTACCCTGAATTGGTAGGCCATTTCTTCACGAACGTTAAACTTCCAACTATCCACAATGCTCTTCACGCGGGAAACGAAGTTTTCCGGGTAGCTGCCATTGGGGACTACTTGGGATTCCCTCACCGTGCCGTCGGCGCGGATGAATATTGTGATGGTAAAGCTCACACTCTGCCTGACCTGCATCTCACGATAAGCTTGCTCGATCTGGCTTTGGCGGGCTTGAATCTGTTCACGGAGGCTGGTGTAGCTGACGCGGGTCGCTTCATCCAAACCTGTAATACCGGTTTCCCTGACGGTTGAGATTCCGCGACGGGCATAGTCTGCCGCGATCTTTTGCTGTTCGACCACGTCACCCCATGATTTACCACTGGGAGCCAGCGTGCTGGCATCACCGGTGACATGCACACCTTGTGCACCTTCGGGACGAGCGCTATAACCGCTGGTCTGAGGACCGCTGGCTACTACTGATCCGATGTCTCCAAAGACAGGTGTTGCGGATGGGTTATAGGAAGATCCGGCTCCTGCGCCGGCACCAGGGCCGCCACTGATTCCAGGACCGCCACCAGGGCCTCCGCCTCCGCCACCCGGGCGGGCTGCAGCAAAGCCTTCGGTTACGGTTGCGATGGTAAATGCCGGTGCGCTACCCACGTTGCCTGCGTCAAAACCTTGCAGAGCTGCGGTGAGACCGGTAGATCCGCCAGGTCGGGCCTGTTGGCCGGTGGCAGCGTCGGCTGTTGCGGCGTCTGCAGTAGCATCTCCGGTTTCAGTTGCCTGGACCGGTTCAGCGAAAGTGGCAGTAGGAGCGACAATATCCGGGCTCACTTTTTGGGCAGTCTGAATGCTCTCCATGCGCCCTTGGATAGTTTCTTGCACCTTATACTCGGGTTTCAAAAGAAATTCGAATAGAAGTAGGAAAGCTATCGTTAGCAGGAAAACCAACCAGATGAAAGTCCGGTTGAATCTGCTGACGGCATCCGGCCGTGTGCGTCTGGCATATTGGGCTACGATGGCTTTCTCTTCAGGAGTCAAAACTGCCACCCAAGGGTTACGGAAATCAAAATCAACACTCCACTCAGGAGCGATAACAAGAGATCCATTGATGTCTTTCTTGAGCACCAATTCATTGCCAGAGAGCAGGTTATTTTGCTTCAAATAGCTTGTATCCAGGGCTTTGCCGTCTTTTTCGACAGTGAGCTGTGATCCGGGCAAAAGCTGCATCACATATTCCCCGCCCTTTTGTTTGATCAAAAGGTGTTTATCGGGGAAAGATGGCGCTAGAATCTGCCACTGCAAGAACTTGTTATTGCCAATCACGAAGGTCTTTTTGATCTCTTTACCTTCTTTGGCGTAGTCCAGGAACTTGCCTTTGTAGTTTAATCTGAGACTTAAGATTTTTCCCATGCTTCCTCCTACTACTCAACGGAAGCATAGGCATAGCTTTGTAGCCAGTCTGCTTCTTCCAGAGTTGCAAAATAGATGTTTTGATATCCGGTATTTGTGCCGACCCGGACAATCTCCGTTATGAAGGCGCAGGGTAGATCTGAATCTGCCTGAACGATCAGGCAGGCCTGGTCCCATTTATCTTCTGGAATTTCGGTCATTTCAGATCTAAAAAAATCAAGCATAACTGAACGTGTATTCACATCTTCGATCAACTGTTCGGGGGTACCTAATAGCTGATTGTCAAGACCCAGAAGCACACGATCCAAGTACAGTTTTACCGGTGTGACCAAGGCGTCATCCATCAATTTGTCCACAGTGACCGTCGTGGGATACTGCATATCAGGCAGTTCGGAAATCTTGACGGCTTCCATGGATACGTTTTTGATGAGAAACACCAGGATGATGGTGAGCACGTCCAAAAGGGAAGTAATGGAGAGTGAACTGATATCCTCAGATTTCCTGCGAACAACTCTGCGTCCCTTTGGATTGCGTGTGTTTGAATTCTTTCTACTCATAAATCCTCCCAAAATCCTAGTAGTAATAGACGTTTTTGGGGTTTTTGTAACTCACTGTTTCAAACCCATTTGTTTTACAGAGGTCTATCGTGCGGATCAGTGTGTCATAAATGACTTCGGGATGAACGATCACAGCTATGTCGCCGGTTTCAGGATAGCGCGACTTCAGATCAGTCAGAACGTCGTTCAGACCCAGGAAGTCATAGTTATTTTCACTGAGAACGGGTAGTTTGCGGATCGTATCGTCCGGTTCACGGATCTCCATGCCGGGGAACAATCCCGTGTGATGTTCTTTCAGCATCAGATGGATTTCTATCTGCTCTTCTGCTTCACCTCCACCACCAGTACTATCGCCCGCTACGACTGGGCCTCCTTCCGAGGAAAAATTCAAAGCCACCAACGCTACCTGAGAGACCGCGATCATCAGTATCAAAAACGGAATGATCGTGACAAAGAGGTTCATTATCGGGACCAGATTAGGTTCCTGTGGCGCAGTTTGGGACTTCTGTTGCCTGGCCTGGGAAGGACGATATACTGCCATGATCCTATTCCTTGATGTAGTTGTTGATATGGTTAACCAATTTTACGCTGTATTCATCGATATTGGAGATCAAGGTCTGGGCACGGGTAAAGAGCCCGCCTTTGATCAGAGTGAGGGGAATCGCACCGATCAAACCCAGAGCGGTGGTTCCGATAGCCATATAGATACCGTCAGTCAGAGCTTTGTTTGCTGCTGCTCCGGTGAGGCTACCCAAAGCGCCGAATGCGGCGATCAGACCGAAAATGGTACCCAAAAGACCGAGATATGTGGAGATCTGAGCCAGGGTATCAAACCAGAAAAGTCCGCCATCAAGTTTGTGAACGGTCTGCAAGACAGCTTCATCAAATGCGTTTTGGACTGCAATGCGGCCTTCTTCACCTTTTTTGCCTGATTTACGGATATCTTTGTAAACACTCAAGCCACTCCAGAAAATGAAGCCCATTGTCGTGGTTCTGAATTGATCGGCAATCTTGGTTGCTTCGTCAATTTGATCGTTCTTCACGAAATTCTTGAGCTTTAAAAAGAACTTTTCAGCATCGATCTTCTCACGCACGTAGAGCTGGATGTAGCGCACTACGGCCAAAGCCAGACCGACCAGCAGATTTGCCAAGATCAAATAGGCAAACACACCACTTGTGGTAAAGACTTCAATCAAATTCACCCCGCCGCTTTGTGCGACAGGTGCTTCTGTGGCCTCTTGTGCAAAGAGGAACCCAACGCTAACTAACAGGACGATTAGAACGAGTATGCTATTTTTGCTTTTCATTTTGACTCCTTAAGCCATTTATTTAGTAGTAATTCACTCTTGTCTTCGATAATCTGGTCATCCAGGAGGAATCGGTAGTTCCCGGATGCCATGAAAGTATCTGATTTGGATTTGTAGATTCCGGATACCGGAGCCATGGAACGGACTTCGATAACTATCTCTTCAGTATCCACCACGACGCCTTCGGCGGTCATGACGGGTCCATCATCTGCTTGAGTGACTGCTTGCTGAGCAAACAAGGCACCTGCAAACACCAATAATGCGATGCTGAGTATCAGGATTTTCTTCATCTGATTTCCTCCTTTCCGGCTTTCTTGTAGGAAATGCTCGCCAAGAATCCACGATAGGCGGAGCTATTGGACACTTCGAAACGTAGTACATTCCTACCCATTACGACATTTTCAGCTAAGATCATGACCTGTCCTTTGTAAATGGCAAGGGGGTCAGGATCATAATCAAACAAAGCGCTTCCGAGCTCTGTGCCGTTCAGATAAACGGTCACCGATTCAGGCGCAATCAAATCTATCATTCCTTCTCTGAATTCAGAATCGAGGATAAATTCGGTCTCAAAGATCAAGTTGTCAACCGGTCCCTCAAGTTCAGAAACCCAGATTGGGGTGGCTGCACTTTCTTCCATGTTTTGGATATCATCCCAAGTGATGTTCCATTCTGTGGCTTCGATGGCAAAGTCAAAGCTTTCTTCACCGGTTTCAGGATCTGTCGTCACGACCTTCCAGCCTTGATTTGTATTGATCGTAGTTTCGATGGGGGGTATGTTTGCCAGAATCCGTTGATGACTGGTAAGCATCTGGAGGCAGAGAGCCATATCCAGGCTATCAGAGCTACCATTTATCAAGTCTATCTCGATGTTGTTGTCACCAGCGACAAAGAGTTCGCCGGGGATCAGATAGCTGTATCTGGTGGTGATTGGCTTACCGGCTTGGAGACTATCGATGGGCACCCAGGCAGAATTTACAATGCTGCCGTTTACCTTCACTTCCATATCCATCGGGAATACGATCTGCAGATAGGCAAAATCGGGCGCCAGAGAACTGCTGACCAATCGGGTCAAACGCAGGGTCTCTCCGGCAGGGATGGTCGCTGTGCCAAGGTTTTGACCCTTGGGGCTTTGGATCTGATAGAAGCTGACAGTTTCACCGGAGGGAATCAATTCATGTTGCCAGCTATCATTCAGAATATACTCATCTGTCCGGTATTCGGCCAGAAGGCCTCTGGATTCCAGGCCTTCACGGGCAGCTATAGTATATTGATTTTCATAGCCTGCCAGATGATATTGGCGATAGATCTCATATTGCCAGGAGACTGCATTGTTCAGATAGTTCTGAGTCTGCTGGAAACTAAACTGAGCGATCAGATTGTCCAGAGCCTCACCGGGGTATTCATCACGATAGTAGGCGGCTTCGTTGGTCCTACGGAAGTAGGTGTCAAGCTGAGCGCTGACTACCTCAGCGCCTCTCTCGTAGATCTTGAAGATCAGATCCATAGCCCGCAGTTTGCGGTCGTTGTCAATAAAGTATCCGCTCTCATTAGCTTCGCGAATGACCGCCAGGACCTTATTCACCTCTGCGGCGACAGTTTCTTGATAACGAGCAAGTCTGCGGTCACCGGCATTGAGATTTCTATCCCAGGTGGTCACCGCCACCACTCTGATCTGCTGTGCAGGCGTTCTGGAGAAGATGTCAGAATTTTCCAGATTATCCAGACTTCTGTCATAGCCTTCCAAGAAAGCGAGGCGCTGTTGGATGCGGTCATATTCGTCCTGAACGGCGGCAAAGACATCATGCACACCTTGATTGGCAAAGCTGAGGCCTTCCTCGATATATGAGGCTTCTGCGGCCAGATATTCATCCCTGATCTCCAGAGCAGCTTCATAATCTTCGTTCATATAAGCAGTATCAAATCTACCGGCTATGCGTTGCAAATCGGTATCTGCCACAAACTGGTAGTAAGTGGATTTGTCCGGGCTGCGATTGAGTATCTCGCGCGCGAGCGCTGTATATTCATCCATCTCATCCCGATCCAGGTGACCCTTGGCCATGTATTCCATATAAGGTATCACATCAGGATGCTCCGGATAGAGCTCAATAAAGCGGTGACGCAGCGAATATTCTGTTTCGAGATCTCCACTCTTGGCATACATCAGGATGGCATCTGCCATGAGGTCTTGAGCCTGGACTTCACCAGGATCAATCTCACCTGCCGTCATTTCTTCATAGAGAGCCAGGTATTCCTGGGCAGCAGAAGCGGGATTGCCTTCGGCACTGGCGTTGACATTGGCCAATCTCAGCCTGAAGGAATAGTTGCTTGCCGGATACAGATCCATGAATTCCTGTTCGATATTACGAGCCAGTTGGGTATCATTCATCATCTCGTCGGCAATCTCATAGGCCTTGTCATAACGGGCATAGACCGCGTCGATATTGTCATCGGATTCAGCGATCACCATCAAGAGGTCAATCGCCTTTTGATGTTCCCGGGCATTGATATATGCCTGAACCGCTGCAACCCGATGTCCCAGGATGTCCGCGGTGTAGGAGGGATCAAGGGAATCTGCCAGGCGCAATCTTTCAGCCGCTTCGGTGGCATAATCTCCGGAAGCTGCGGCATCCTCAAAGCTGCTTTGGATCTGAACCAGGATATCCTGATTGATATTGGCAATCTCATCCTCAGACTCGGCCAGAGGCAGAGCGAGGCGCAGCCACTGTTCAGCATCGCTGGGGCGTTCTTCGCGGATGCTGATTTCGGCCAATTTGAGGTAGGTATCCCGAGTATCGGCATCAGAGAGCAGCTCTTCCTGTTGCAAGGCTAGAGTGTAGTATCTCACCGCATCAGTGTATTGCTCTCTGCCAAACTGGACGTCGGCCAAAAGCAATGTGATGTCCAGAGCTTTGCGCTTTCTGGCGGGATTGCTGTGCAGCTCACTGTTTGAAACGAGGATAAAGCGGTCTGCACTGCTGCTGAGGAAAGCAAAAGCCTGATCGACTCTGGAACTATCGGCATCCGGAACGTCAGTCAGAGACTCGGAGACTTGCGCATAAACGTTTCGGGCGTAATTCATGGCCAATTCTTCATTGTCATAGAATTGGTCGTTATTGGGATGGTTTTCATTATAGGCATAGAGTTTATTGATGGCATTCAGATAGTCATCTATATCCTGAGTGTTGTCTGCCAAAACGGCATAGATATTGACCATGATGCTGTCACTTTCGGCACGGTATGTGCTAAAGTCTTCCATAAATACTTGGGCAAAGGCATCAAGGCGCCGCACATGTTCTTCATAAGCCAGTAGATTTCCCTGATTGATATTGGCAGCGAAATTGTTGAAAAGGCGATTGCCTCTTTGTTGATAGGCATTTTCCACAATCTCCATCTGTTTGCTGATATCTTTGCCTTGGTTAGCCTGATACCAGCCTGAATCCTGGTTGTAGTCTTCAATAAGCTGCTCATATATCCTTTGCGTAATCTCGTCAAGGCTCTCGCCTTCTCTGAGTCTTTGTCCTGAATTGTGATAAAGGACAAGTATGGAATCCAGAATAATGGGGTTGTTCAGAGCGAGGGGGTTTTGCTCAATCTTCAGCTTGAGAAAGTCAACAGCCTGGATGGAGACACCCATGTTGAGCTTGTTTTCCACGGCTTTGTCGAGCACTTTCTGGATAGTCTCTTCATTATGATAATCTTGGAAAACAGACTGAATCTCATTCACACCACGAGCATAGATCTGGAAGTCTGTCCCGTCAAGTGCGATCAAACAATATGCTATATTATCGATGGCATCAACTTTGTAATCCTGAGCCAATTGAGGATCATCAATATCTCCGGAGTCGACAGCCTGCAGGATATGGATAAAGTCCGTCATGGCCTGGCGAAGCTCGTCTTCTTCAAAGCTATTCAGGCGCACCCAGCCTCTTTGGTAGAGGGCTTCATAATACAGGGGATTCCCGGGTTGTTCAATGATGCGGTCAAAATGCTCGATGGCCAGAGCGTGGTAATGCGCTGGATCATCAGAATCTTCAGCGAATCGGAAGTAAAGCAGTCCCAGTCGGTATGTGGCTTCTTCATAAAGAGCGGACTCAGGATACTCATCCACAATCTCCTGCAAGGCAAGCAGGGTTTCATCAAAGTTCTCTTCAGAATAAAGGGTATTGGCCAAAGCTTGTGCTTGGTTTCCGGCAGTTTCGCGGAATTCGATCTTGTTCTGATCTATTTCAGCGCGTTTCAATTCGCTGGATATGACCGCCACATTGTAAAGAGCACGATCACGTTCTGGGAAATCAGCATCCAATTGCACTGCCTGACGATAGCTGGTCAAGGCCAATTGAGGATCGGCAGGGTAGGCATAATACTGGAGCTCGCCCAGCTTGTAATACAGATCAGAGGTGCCGATCAGCTTGCTTCCGTCCGGTTGAACGAATTGGCTGAAAGACGGATATTCGCTGATGAATGACTCTATGAGGGAGATCAGCTCAAGATGCTGCTGACGGAAAAAATCCTGCTCCACCATCAGTTCTTCAACGGGAAGCATGTCCTGAGTTTGCAGGAAGTCATTGTAATGCGACATCAGATCACGATAGCTCAGGTGCAGGGAAATGAACTCAATGTGCTCCAGATAGTGGGAATATCCGGAGATAATGCTACTATTGCGGTTTCCGGAAAAACGGAGCTCGGAAATGTTGCTGGCAATCTCAGGTCTCAGCGCATCCCGTCTGCTTGTGCCGACGATGTCACGAACCTCACTGTAGATATAATCAGCCATCAGGTCAGTGGTCTCGGCCAATTCCTGACGTTCCTGAAGCAGAGCGTTGTATTCACCCAAAATCTCCAAAAGCACGAGTTGGTCTTCTTCATCAGCAAACTGCAGATCATCCACATATCGAGCACGCTGCTCTTGGGCTTTGTCTATTTCGGCCAAAACCCAGGCGCGTTCTTCCATTGCTCTCTGCTCGTGCTGAGGGAATTCTCCGGAACTAATCAGCTCATCAAGCAGAGCGACAATATCTTCATATACTTCGATGGTGCGGTCAGTCTGATATATACGATCCAGATACAGATCTGCTTCGAAAATCTCTCCATTCTCTGCGGCTTGACTGCTCAGCTTGAGGAAGTTTTGCTGGAAGAAATTATCAAAAAGGGTCAAGACCCGGTCGTAATAATCCAGATTTGCCTTGACGGCATTAACCAGGTCAAGTGCTGGCTGAAGCTCTTCGGTGATTTGCTTTCCGGCATCAGCATACTCTGAGAGCTGTGTTTTGAGCAGCTGTAAAGCTTCGATTTCAAAATTATGCGCCTCTACAACTTCGTCAATAAATGGCATGCCTTGCATTTGAACCATTTCAGAACTGACGACGGTCAGATCCGTCATGATCTGATCTATGATTGCAGCCCTGCGTTGATATTCGCTTTGGCTACCGGAGTCAAAGAAAGCTGGCAGATCCAGGCTGTCCAGATTGTCCAGAGCCCGCTGTTTGGCAGGAAGTAGTATGTTTAATACTGCATAACGATTGAAATTGTACTCATCAAGCAGCTCCAAAACTTCCTGGTAATCACGATTATCCGCAGAAAGGTCGGCAAAGATGTATAGATAGGAAGGAAAGAATTCACCTGAATTGTAATAATCAAAGATGATCAGTCGCAAGTAATCCCGGGCTGAAGCCCTGTCACCGGCCTTCAATAGCTCAGTAAGCTTGCGGTACAAGACGAAATTCAGCATCTTGCGGGCATCTTCATTTAACTCAGTTTTTAATAATGAATCAAATATAGTAATAGCCTTATCATCTTCCCCGATCCTGGCATACATGTGCCCCAGAAGATATGATACCTCATTATCCCCCAGACTGCTCAGTGTGCTGCTGAACATTTGAAGTCCCTGGCTTGCCATT
>CAZWUD010000015.1:3372-11947 GCA_964637055.1 uncultured Candidatus Cloacimonadota bacterium | reverse complement strand
TGATCAAAGAAATCCATGCAATTCTCCTGGATAGCGTCAAGGGTGCACATAAAAACCCTGGTGAACTCAGAAGAAAGCAGAACTATATCGTTGCACCCGGCGGCAGCATTGAGCAGGCCATTTTTATCCCGCCCAGCCCAGAAGAAGTGATGCCTTCGCTGGATAACTGGGAAAACTATCTCCGCTTTGAGGAAAGAGACGCGTTGGTGCAATTGGCACTGGTCAAAGCGCAATTTGAGATCATTCATCCGTTTTTGGACGGCAATGGCAGAATCGGCAGGTTATTGATCCCCTTATTCCTTTACGAAAAAAGGGCATTGGGGAGTCCGGTATTTTATCTGAGCTCATACCTTGATAGCCAAAGAGAGCTGTACTATGCAAGCCTGATGGCCATTTCAAAAACCAGAGATTGGAACCAGATGATATCATTCTTTCTGGATGCGATAATCGAGCAGGCCGGCATCAATATCTCCAAAATGAAGAGAATCCAGGAGCTTTATGAAAAGATCAAGAGTAAAATGCCCAATATCATTAATTCGCAATATGCTGACAGTGCTATGGATGCTTTGTTCTCAGCCCCTGT
This sequence comes from uncultured Candidatus Cloacimonadota bacterium, assembly GCA_964637055.1. Lineage (GTDB taxonomy): Bacteria > Cloacimonadota > Cloacimonadia > Cloacimonadales > Cloacimonadaceae > UBA5456. The sequence continues at coordinate 11,364 of CAZWUD010000015.1, read as the reverse complement.
TCTGAGTGTTTCCAGCTTTGCAAAAAACTCAGGAATCCCCAAAGCCAGTGCATCCGGAATTGTTAGCAAACTTAAGGATAATAGTATCTTGATCGATAAGATAGAAGCAAAAAGCAGCAGGGCTGGATTGTATATATTCAGAGAGCTTCTTAAAATCGTGAGATAGGATTGCGGGAGCGTAAGCCGTAAATCTCTGTATCTGCGCAATCTGTGTGCGACTTGAAAGCTGAAACGCTTGAAAACTCCCTGTGACGCTTAGTCAGCAGAACTTGCTTCCTCATCTATCAGAGAGATCAATGCATAGATCTTGACCGCTTTATTTTTGCCTTTCACCTTGACTTCGTCCAGGTACTCCACCTTCACCAGGTCTTTGACATGTTCCAGGGTAAACTCGCTGATGATTATGTGATTTTTGGTATCATATTCTTTGTTGATGGCCTCCAGACGTGCACCCAGATTGATGGTGTCGCCGATGGCGGTGTAGTCAAAGATCTGCTCACTACCCAGATTTCCCACCACGGCCTGGCCGGTATTTACTCCAATGCCGATCTCAAAGCCATCTACGCCCTCGTCGGCCCATTTCTTTTGCAGCTCGGTCATGCGCCAGCGCATCTCAAGCGCTACTTTGCAGGCATTCAACGCGTGATTTGGCAGAGGCAGGGGCGTACCAAAAAGTGCCATGATCTCATCACCCACAAATTTATCGACAATCCCCTCGTTTTTGATGATGATGGACACCATATCGGTGAGATATTCTTTGAGCGCATTGACCGTTTCTTCCGGACTGTGAGACTCCGTATAGGTGGTAAAACCGCGGATATCTGAAAAGAGTACGCTCAGCTCTTGCAAGGAGCCGCCATAGCTGAGATTCTCGGGGTTTTTGAGGAGTTCTCCCACCAGTTCGGGAGCCATATATTGTTGGAAAGCCTGGCGGATAAAGCGCTTTTCCTTCATCGTATCCAGATAGTGGCAGATCAGGCTGCCCACATAGATAAAGACCAGTATCAGAGCGGTCTGCACGATGGGAATCAGGATATTGGCCTCCACAAATAGTGCGTAAGCCACAAAGAATTGCAAGACGACCAAAATGATCATCAAGATGGCGGAGAGCTGAGGCTTGATCCGGCGAAATAGAAACCAGGCCAAAAACAGAAGGACTATCTCCAAGGCAAAGTAGAGCCAGGGATTGATCTCGGACAGATAGTCTCCGGAGAGTGCCATCTGAACAAAGTTTGCATGAATCTCCACTCCGGGAGTCCACTCTCCTCCCAGTGGTGTGGGAAATTTGTCGTGAAGCTCATCAATCGTAGCGCCGATCAGGACTATTTTATCCTGGAAAATGCCCGACTCCGCAATATCATAGTATTCATCAAATTCCACGCCCTGATAGCCCGGCATGGTCATGGTGGAATCATCCAGGACACTGGAATACGATACTTGGGGAAATGAGCCAGCGGGTCCGTAGTAGTTTATCAAAGCCTTATTGTGATGAAAGATGGGCAGCTTGTGCCCCCCAACGCAAAGCATACCGGATTCCTCGCGAATATGCTCTGCCCAATCAGTGCTGAAGACCCGCGAATTTGCCAGTGCTGCCGTTCCGATGCTATAATATGGCTTGTCATCATGAGTCTCAAAGAGTGTGTATTTGCGGATTACATTGTCAGAATCACCGCCCATATTGACTATCCCCCAGGGGATGTCGTAATTCATGATCTGGGTAATCGGTGTGACCAGCTGTTCCGGCATTCCGGGCTGACTGGCTTTGAGCACTTTGCCGGCAAAGATCACGTTGTCATAGATCAATGCCATATCTGCCAGCATCTCATCGGCTTCGGGTCTGGAATTTTCGGTAAACTCAATATCAAAGACCACCAGTCTGGCCCCGGCAAGTCTGAGATTTTCGATCAACTTGGCATGATATTCACGGGGGAAGGGCCAGGAGATGTTTAGAGCGCTGAAGGTCTCGTCATCGATAGTAATCAGTAGCAGATCTTCACTCAGCGGGCGCGAGCCCCGCATGCGAAAGAGACCATCCTGAGCCTTGTATTCCAGAGATTCCACGGCGGGAAAGACAAAGATGAGCTTGATGATGATCAAAAGAAGTAGTGGAACTACAAAGCTGCGATACTTGGACATGTTTTCTCCTTCAGGCTTTGGATGTGACCGATATCAGGCTGATAAAATTCGGGAGCACGACACCCAGGTCATGCTCCCTATATGGACTTAGAATCTTTGGGTGAGAAGCAGGCGGAAGGTCGTGGTGTCGTAGTCCTGAGAGCTATCGGAATCATTGGCATAATTCCTCAGGCCCAGGTCTGCTGTCACAGTCATGTTCTTTATCGGAAATGCTTCCACACCCAGGTTATAGTAGTTATAAGTTTGGGGATCGTAGTCTCCCTTGAGGCTTGTATTTCGATATGACACATAGGGTTTGATCAGGTTATTCAAAAAGCTGTAATCTGCTTTGAAATATATGCTGTTGTTTTTGTATTCCTGATCAAGAATGAAGTTTTCATTTTTAGCTGCAGAGTAGGTAAATCTGGTCCTGAGGGGGATGATATTAAAGCGGTTGTTCATAGAGAATGACAAGCCGCTGTTTTCGTTTTCAGATTGAATCTGCATACCCGTCCCCGGATCTCTTTCGCTTGAGTCATCTCCCATTCTGTAGCTGATATCAAACTGGGAGGGCACGTAGGGAATCTGCACCACATTGTAACCGATGCCAAAGCTCATAGCTCGGGAATCCCGGTTGTAAGGCTCAAAATCACTTTGGATGTCGTCATTGATCTTGTTTTCGCCCAGATTGTCCGAGAAAGAGGCTTTGAGATAGGGCAGATCAGGTATGCGCAGGATGGCTTGAGCATTGATGTTTTGATAGATATTTGTCTCGCTCTTATAGCCCATCAGGTTGTCCTCGACACTGCTGTATGAACCGGATAGGACCAATATCCTACCCACCGTGATCTGGTCTGTCACAGTCAACGATTTGGAATCGCAGAAGCGGCTGTATGTGCCCAGGGCATTGAAGGCCGTCCCGGTCTCGTTATACTCCAGAGTCAGGAAGTTGTTCCAAAAATACATCCGGAGATAAGCGGTCCAGGCCAGATTAGCCCTGCCTGGCATGAAGGGCTCCATATTCTTATTGATCACAAAGAGCTCTGCATAATCCTCAGGATTCACCTCAATGCTGCCCATCTCCAGATTCAATCCGTAATCTTCCAATTCAGCACTGGACAGAGGCCCGGGAATGGTATTTGTGTTTAGCATACTGCCTGCCACTTCGACACCCATCAGCACATGTTGATCAGGAACGTTCAGCCTGGCTTCCAGGCTGATGACTGCATTGTCTTGTGCCCTGGCAGTATAGACTGTATCGCCCTTGGCCTCAGTATAGCGGTAATACTCTTCATCCAGAGAGCTGACGATATCGCGGTGACGTGAACCGGCAAAGCCCAACATAAAGCTGTTTTCATTTCCCAATCTCAGTCTGGCGCCGATCGCTTCCTGTTTGAATGTGCCGCTCTTGCTGCCCAGATTGCCGTCACCCTCAATCGTGGTTTTGCGCACGGATTCACCGTGAGCCCAGGTCAAAGCGGCATACTTGCCGTGCAGATGGGCATAGAGTCCACGGATGTTTTTGCCGGACAGAGTGTAGCTGGACAGGTGAGGGGAGTAGTCTCCCGCATAGATATCCAGAGCCGGCAATTTCAGGCCAAATGAATAGCGATTGACAGGTTGTTTATTGCTATCTTCCAGGCTCGAGACCAATAGTTTGGCTTGCAAATCCAGGATACCGTAGTTTCCATAGACATCAGCCCAGCTACGGTAATCATCATCCCCCGAGCCAAAGGCCAGGGAATCTGATGAACCTGTGACGTTGGCGGAGAAGTTTACCGCTCCCCGCACTGTGAAAGGCAGGCCTGGCCTGGAGCTTCCGGGCAGGATCTGAGTGACCCAGGTCTCGGAATAGACTTCTTTGCCTTTGACCTCGGCCACGACCATTGCTTTTTGGAGACCGGCACGCGGACGATCCTCACGATACATCAGCACAGAACCGCTGATCTGGGTACGCTTGGTCACATCCTTGCCCCCCACGTAAACCTTGATAGTCTCAGGGTCTATTTCATCTTCCAAGGCCATAAAGCTCACCGCCAGGACGTAGCCGTCACCTGCGGAGATGCTGCTTTCGTCGGTGAGCAGGACAAAAGCGTCCGTTTTGGTGCCGGTCTGGGCATTTGGCCGCAAAAAGTAAAGCGGAGTCATGCCATCATCGGGTGGCAGATATCCGATACCACCGGTTTGCATCTTTAGTTGAAAACGGTATTCTATCTCAGCTTCCGTCAAGATCTGGCGAGGAATGATTCCCCGAAAATAAAGGGATTCCTCGTGATCTTTCTGCATCGGCTCACTGAGCCAATCGCTCTCCCCGCTAACGCGATATTGGATATTCACTTCAGCGATATCTTCAATGCCTTGAGTGATTTCCAAAAGCAGCTCCGCATCCAGCCCGGGATCTACCTCCTGAGGGCTGACGTGTAAAGCTGTGAGAGAAAAAGCACTGCAGACCAGACTAAGAAATACCAGGGATAGTATTGATCTCAGCATCTATCAGCTCCTTATTAGTAGGTGATTTTGATGTATTTCGTATTTCCTGCATCATCCAGCACGGGGATCAGGATCGTATTCTTTTCCAGGCCCCCCTCTCCTTCAAGCTCTGAGAGTTCGATCGAATCCAAGTCTTCTGGAGTGCTGTCCTGAAGCATGGTCTCGCCTTCCGGGTCTACGGTGGCAGTCTTGCCCTTGCCCACGCTCATGCGCTCATCCGTGGCCATCACTCTCAGGTCCACTTCACCATCGGTGACGATGAAGATGCTATTGCCATCATCATCCACACGCGTCATAAATTCTGTCCCTTTCACAGATGCCACCGTAGTGGGTGTCTGCACAGAGAAAGAGCCAGTGCCGCTTTTGATCGTGGAAAGCACACTACCTTGATTGATCTTGACCCGTTTTGCGAGTTTGCCGTCTTTTTTATCAGCATTGATGGTCACCACCGAATTTGAAAAGAGCTTCACCAGTGAGGAAGCATCAATGAATTTGTAGGCGGCAAAACTCTCCGGACCTGTCCGCAGGACATCGCTGTTGTGGAGGAGTTCGCCTTTTTTGAACTCTATATCATTGCTTTCCCGCTCCAGATTGACTTTGCCTTTGCTGGCGGAAAGCAGTGCAACTGTGTCTGCCATCGCAAACATGCCAAGACAGAGGATCAAGCTTACTAATAATAACTTTTTCATTCTTTACTCCTTAGTCTTGAATATTGACTTCTATCTCTTTACCCAAGAGACTGTTCAAGAGGTCGAGGGCATCCTGTCCGGTATATGTGCGACCGTTGTAGATCACTTCACCGGTGGGGGTATAACCGAGGTTGATCAGATTGATCAGAGCAGGATTTTGCAGAAGATTGAGGATGGCTTGCACATCTCCCTGATCTTCATCAGCTTCCTGGTCGGCTACATAACGAAATACAAACCATCGGCTTTCCAGCATGGGGCCGGAAGCACCGGAACCATGCTCATCATGCAACTGCATATAGACCTTCCAGGCATAGTAATGGCCATCGTTAAAGGGAATGTAGTCGGAAAATCCACTACTCACTGCCTCAGGACTTCGGTAGGCCACCGAGCCACTATGGTCGATATTGGACAACTCAGGGGGGCTGTTTGGAGCGAACTCTTTTACGACCAGGTATTGGTCGTTGAAGCCCGTATTCACAGAATTCCAGAAGAAGCTGACCGGCAGAGAACCCAAGTCCTGAGCCACCTGACCGATCTGTTTTCCGGGGCTGACAAGGTGGATCGCTCCGGCATTGCGAATGCGGATATTGAAGATGCTGGTGGCTTCCCAATTGGCTGAGTTTTCGCCCTTGACCGATATTTCAAGCTGCAAGACCCCATCCGGGAAGTATCCGGTGAGCGCTGCTGATTCGAGGAGGGAATAGCTTTCCAGGCTCTCCATGATGTCGATATTCATCGGCCCGTCAGTGTAAAAATACATAGATTCGTTTTCTGTGACCAAGTCACGATTTGTGATAGTCTCGGAATGATTGGCATCCCAAGTGTCTATGCTGATAAAGCGAATCTGATCGGGGTTAATGACATAATCGCCATTCCATTTCAATCCCACCTGCATCTTGATTTTTTGCGCGGTGGGGCCGTTAGTTATGGTCAGACTGGTCAAGATGGGTTGACTCTCTGGGCTGACCGGATCAAAACTGAGAGTGCTGAATTGGTTTAGCTGGACTTCAGGCGGGCTGAAGCGCAGCGTGAGTGTAGCACTCAGACCCAGAACTAACAATGTCAGACTGAGCATAATAATTGTTCTTTTCATGATTCCTCCTTAGAAACGGGAAAGGCTTAGTTTGATTATTTCTTGTAGCAAATCCGAAAATGAGAGCCCGGCTGCTTTAGCCGCCATCGGTGTGAGGCTCAAGGGTGTCATTCCCGGCAAAGTATTGACTTCCAAAAAGAAGGCTTTGTCCTGATCGAGACGAAAGTCCACTCGCCCGTAAACCGAACAGGACAGAGCCGCAAAGGCACGCTCTGCATAGAGCTGCAGAAGCTGAGCAAGAGATTCCGGGATTGGTGCCGGAGCCAGATACTCAGTACTGCCTTCAGTGTATTTATTATGATAATCATACCAACCTTTGACCGGGCGTATCTCTACCACAGGCAGAGCTTTACCACCCAGAATGCTCACCGTGAGCTCACGGCCCGGGATGTATTCTTCCAAAAGCACACTGTCACAATGTTTGAAAGCGTCTTCTACAGCAGCCTTCAGATCACCGACTTCGTGCACGATCCTGATTCCCACAGAACTGCCGGAATCGTTTGGTTTCACGATCAGGGGCAGACCCAGGCTCCGGGTGATGCCCGCGAGGTCCACGGGATCGTTGTAATCCTCCAGTAGATTGCCGCGCAAAAGGATGTGCTTGGGGCAGGGGAGTCCTTCGGCGGCGACTATCAATTTTGAAATGTATTTATCCATCGCCACGCAGGAAGCTTTGTAGCTGGACCCCGTGAAGTGGATGCCGGCCATTTCCAGCGCAGCGGCCAGCTTGCCATTTTCTCCCGCCCCGCCATGCAAACCGTTGAAGAGCATATCCGCTTTTTGAGCTTTGATGGCCTCCAGCAAGTCGGAGAGGCAAGTGAAATCCGCGGGATCCAGCTCGGCCACGGCGTATTGCATGCCCGTCAAAGCCTTGCTGATCTCAGCTCCGGAGATCAGAGAGATCTCTCGTTCACTTGATTTGCCACCTAAAAGCACAACAATCTTTTTCATAACGTTCCACTAAAAACTAAGCTGATAAAAACTCCGCAAATCCAAGCCCAAAGCAGCCTTAAACCGTGCTACTTCCTTGATATTTGCACCACAATAATCCAGTATCCTGGTACTTGGGGGCAAGACCTTGGCCAGCTCCATATTGTGAAAAGCTGCTGTGCCAAGCTTCATCGCCTTCAGCGCCGTAGCCAAATGGATAGTATAAGCCACATCTCCCCCATCTGTGAGCAGAATATTGGCGCTCACGATCTCAGAATCCTGATAGATGTTGAATTGTTTCAACAGCCCCTGGCTGTGCAGGTGACTATAAAAATCCTGAATCGCGGAATAAGGAACGCCCATCCCGTGATCTTTACGCTTTTCCAGATCCATCTGCAGTTTGACATATTTCTCCGGCTCAAAAGCATCGACCAGACGTAAACCGGCTTTTTCGGCCGTGCGCAGCTTCTTGCGCTCATCAGGCAGAGCCTGGGCTTCAGTGTCCAGATAGCGACGGAAAGTGTAGAGCGGTCTGGCCTTGAAGCCACTCCAGGTAAAGCCTCGAACGTCCTGATTCTCCGGATTGAGCTGAATCCTGATCCAGCGGTAGCGGGAACTGAGAAATTGGGCTATATCTGTGCTCACCGCCACGGCATCCAAGAGCTTGCGAGCCGG
>CAZWUD010000015.1:0-3272 GCA_964637055.1 uncultured Candidatus Cloacimonadota bacterium | reverse complement strand
GGCTTCTGAGGATCGGCTACTGACAAGTTCCAAACGATACTTCATGGTTCCAGATATTGACCAATCGCAGAGAGCAATTCACTGAGTTGAAAAGGTTTGATGATGTAGTCTGAAGCGCCTTCCACCATGGATTTGTAGGCGCTATCGATGGTTGGGTAGCCGGTCATAATCAGGCAAAAGAGCTTGGGATCATCGTCCATTAGCTTTTGCATCAGCTTCAGGCCGCTCATTCCCGGCAAGACCAGATCAATAAGGGCCAGATCATAAGTGCCGGGCTTAAATTTTAGCAAAGCCTGGTTAGCGTCTTCAGCCATATCGACCCTAAAACCGTTTAGCACCAGATACTCGCCTATCACCTCCCGCAACAAGCGGTCATCGTCAACAAGCAATATCCTGGCTTCCATTTCGCTACCTCGCTTTTTTTTGTAATTTAAGCAATAGAGGCAGGCTAACAGAGGACAGATAATAGTCAAGCAAAAAGCACGGTTGACCCGAATTTTCTGAGGCTTGATCTGATTATGACCCGCCCAGAGCCGGATAATACCTGCTTGATTTCCAGTCCTTTTCACGTTATTATCTTCTTATCGCCATGCTTATCTCTTTGTTTTGATGCTGCATTTTCAGGCGGCAGGCTCCACTGAAAGTGCTTAATTCTAAGATTGCAAATATTTTAGTTGACGGAAAATCCGAGACACAGATAATTGGCACATTACATGATAAAGAGGTTCTTATGCAAGGAAAAGTGAAATGGTTTAATAAAAATAAAGGTTATGGCTTTATTATTACCGACGACAGCAAAGAGTATTTTGTACACTGGAAGTCCATCGTGACAAACTCACCCCGAGAGCTCAAAGTTCTCGAGCAAGACGAGCTTGTGACTTTTGACCTGATGGAGACCGAAAAAGGTGTCCAGGCCATCAACATCATCAGGATCAATCCCTGAGATACTTACCGTTAACGATTTGGGCGCTGCTATCAGCGCCCATTCTTTTGCTCTGAGCTCGTGGCCTTCTTTCCGATAAACTCCGCAGAGCTTCAGTCCCGCGGCTGGACTGAGCTGGATATCATCCTCATCATCGGCGATGCCTATATCGACCATCCTTCCTTCGGCACCGCAGTGCTGGCCCGTGTATTGGAAAAAGCCGGCTACCGCGTGGGCATCATTGCCCAACCCGACTGGCGCAAGGATGATGACTTTTTGGCTCTGGGCAGGCCGCGCCTTTTCTTTGGCATCAGCAGCGGCAATATGGACAGTATGGTAAATCACTATACCGCTCAGCGCAAACGCCGCAACGACGACGCTTACTCTCCGGACGGACAGATCGGCTTGCGTCCTGACCGCGCCGTCATGATCTATACCAATGCCATCCGCCGTCTCTTCAAGGGCTGCCCAGTGATCATCGGCGGTCTCGAAGCCTCATTGCGCCGCATCGCTCACTATGATTACTGGCAGGATAAGGTGCGCAATAGCATCCTGGCAGACAGCAAAGCGGATCTCCTCATTTACGGCATGGCGGAAAAGGCCATCCTGGAGCTGGCCGCAAAGCTGGACGCTGATGCCGATATCTCGGGCCTCGACAGCATCCCGGGAACGGTCGCCTTTGTGAAAGAAGCCGGCGAGCCGCGCCTGCCCGATGCCGACGCCTGCACTGACAAAAAGACCTTCTGGCAGATGAATCGCCAGTTTTACGCCGCCTTTCAGATCCAGACTCTATATCAGCTCAACGGCGGCAGATTTATCCGGCACAATCCCCCCGCCCCGCCACTGAGCAGCCAGGAAATGGATGAGCTTTACAGTCTGCCCTTTATGCGAGCCCCGCATCCCGTTTACGCGGGCAAGAAAATTCCCGCCTGGGATCAGATCCAGCGTAGTATCACTTCACACCGCGGCTGCTACGGCGGCTGCAATTTTTGCGCCATCTCGGTGCATCAGGGGCGCAGCATCCAATCCCGCCATCCGGATTCCATCATATCGGAAGCCAAAAAGCTGGACGGGGTGATCAGCGATGTGGGCGGCCCCAGTGCAAACATGTACCAAAGCCGCTGCAAACTGGGCTTCCCGGCTTCCTGTAAACGCCGCAGTTGCATCTATCCCGAGATCTGTCCAAACCTGATCATTGATCACGAGGCTCAGCTTTCGCTATTGGACAAGCTTTCCGACCTGCCCCAGATCAAGCACGTCTTCATCGCCAGCGGCATCCGGCATGATATGGCTCTGAATGCCAGGCGTTATATCACTGCCATTGCCAAGAAATACACCGGAGGCAGGCTGAAGCTGGCCCCGGAACACAGCTCACCGTCCGTGCTGCGCTTGATGGGCAAGCCCGATATCAGCCGCTTTGAGGCCTTTGCCAAAGAATACTTCCGTGAGGTCAAAAAAGCCGGACTCAAGCGCCAGATCATTCCCTATCTGATCATCGGCCATCCCGGGACCACGACCCAGGACGCACTGCATCTAAAGCATTGGCTGACCCAGAATCAGATCCGGGTGGAGCAAGTGCAGGAATTTACCCCCACTCCGATGACCATCAGCACCTGCATGTATTACACCGGTCTTGATTTTGAGACCGGTGAGCCCATCCACATCCCCTCCCCGGGAGAAACCCGCAGACAAAAAGAGCTGATCCTCCCCCCTCAGCCCAGATCCCCGCACAGGCAGCCCCGCCATTTTTCCTCCAAGAGATCCCGGCAGTCCTGAACCGCGCCCCTTGCCAGCCTATCAAATCCCAAAGAAAAGAGCGCAGCAAGAACTTGTCATACAATCTTTATCTTGACAGAGCCTGAATATTTTTCAGTCTTGCAACGGTCTTTTGTTTCCTGCGAAACTTTTTGACTAATCTCTTGCAGAACAATGCCAAAGGAGAACCAATGATCAATGAAAAGCTGATACCATATCTGATTGATTCCATCCATGAATATTGGGATTTACCCGCCTTTACAAATTATCCCGGAGAGGCCATGAGCTACGCTGAAGTGGGCAGACGCATAATGTGGATGCACGCTCAGTATAGACTGGCCGGCATCAAAAAAGGTGACAAGATCGCCCTGGTGGGCAAAAACTGCAGTAATTGGGGATTGGTATGGCTATCCACGGTTACATTCGGCTGCACCATCGTTCCGATTTTGGCAAATTTCTCTCCCGAAGATACTCAACACATAGTCAATCATAGCGATGCATCCTTGCTCTTTATCTCAAAAGACAAATTTGACACTGTAGACGGGGATATTCTTCATGATGTCCGCTATATATTCTCTCTGGATGATTTCCGGCT
>CAZWUD010000014.1:0-13159 GCA_964637055.1 uncultured Candidatus Cloacimonadota bacterium | reverse complement strand
ATATATTTTTGGGCTCATATCCGCAATGCGCTTCAAGGCCTGATCTTTGTCCCGGGCCTGTACTTTGTAATAAAAGTGTTCGATATTTTCTGCACCTTTGCGCTCATCGCCCACGCTAACACGGTAGGGCTCAGTCATGAAGCTTTGGGCCAGATGCTCCACTTCGCGGGGCATTGTGGCCGAAAAGAGCAAAGTCTGTCGGTCTTGAGGGATGCTCTTCATGATCTCAAAGAGTTCTTCTTTGAAGCCCATATTCAGCATCTCATCGGCTTCGTCCAGCACAAGCTGAGTAACGTGGTTCAGCTTCAGAGCGCCTTGACGGATCATATCCGCTACGCGGCCGGGAGTGCCCACCACGATGTGAGCGCCGGAGCGCAGAGCATCTTTTTGGCGGTAGATTGGAGCACCGCCATATACGGCGGTTATGCGAACGCGGGTCATATATTTAGCATAAGTTTCGAGGTCTTTGGTGATTTGCAGGCAGAGTTCGCGGGTGGGACACAAAATTATACTTTGAGTGTCGCTTCTTTCGATGTCAATCTGACTGATGATGGGCAGGCCAAAGGCTGCGGTTTTGCCGGTTCCGGTTTGAGCCAGAGCGATCAAATCCTGATCATTGTCCAAGATCCATGAGATGCAAGCATCCTGGATCGGTGTGGGGCTTTCAAAGCCTAGTAAATCTATGGCTCTTAGAATTGGCTCCGGGAGGGTGATATCACTGAATTTTGTCAAGTTTGGTAATCCTTTTTATTGTATTATCACGTCAGTCTTTAGCGGTGGCCAATTCTGTAAAGCTTTGTTTTCATTTTGCGAAAGATAGTCTGAAAACATAATGGAATCATTATGGGCATCATCAGTTTTTAGCATCGCTTAGTATATGCAAGTCGAGGAAGAAAGTGGATTATCGATATATTTCAAAGATTTGAGTTGACACAAATCGCAGTTGTGAGAAAGTGGTGATAAATGAAGCCGTTTGCTTCTGCCTTACTGCCTTGATTGCGTGTGTAAGGCTGCAGAAGACTGAATATCAGTGCATTATTACTGTGAAGCAGGCGGGGTTTCCAAAAAGGAGATTCCGCCTTTTTCATTAAACCGGTAAGAAGGAGGTTCTTATAATCCGGATCAAACGTTTCAAGGCCAAGACAAAAGAGGTTGTGCCAAAAGAAAGAATCAACCACCAGATCACCGTGGATAAAGTCCGCCTGATCGGAGCCGATGGCAAGCAAATCGGCGTGGTGTCAATACGAGAAGCCCAGCGTCAGGCTGACGATGTGGGCTTGGACCTGGTAGAGATTTCCCCGACCGCAGATCCTCCGGTCTGTCGAATTATGGACTTTAGTAAATACTATTTCCAGAAAGAAAAAAGAGCTCGCGAAGCCAAGAAGAGACAGCATGAAGTGGAAGTAAAAGAGATCAAATTTGGTCCAAATACCGAAGAACATGACTACAACTTCAAGAAAAACAATGCGATCAAATTTCTAAAGCAGCACAACAAGGTGAAATTCACCGTGCGCTTCAGAGGACGTCAGATGGCCCATAAAGAGCTGGGATATCGTGTTCTGGACAAGATCAAAGCAGATCTGGCCATGATCGCCGAAGTGGATCACGAACCCGTGAGCGATCGCAATCTGCTCTCCATCGTGATGTCTCCCAAAAAGGACATTGACCGCATCCTCGCAGAAGCAAAAGAAGCCCAGGAAAAAGCGGCGGAGACCCCGAAAGAAGCCGAGACCACTTAAGATACACAATCAATCGGAGAGTCATCCCCGATTGTATGATATAGATACATTTAAGGAGATATAAAATGCCAAAGATCAGAACTAATCGATCTGCCGCTAAGCGCTTTAAGCTAACCGGCACCGGAAAGATTGTGCGCCATCATGCGAAAACCGGCCATATAAAGACCAAGAAATCGCCGAAGTTGAAACGTAATCTTCGTGCAAGCACCATCGTCGCAAAAGCCGATGAAAAAAGAATATACCGTATGCTGGGAGTTTAGAGGAGAATAAGAGATGCCGAGAACCACAAATAAAGTAGCAGCCCATCGCAGAAGAAAAAAATATGTATTGGCAGCCAGAGGTTATTTTGGCCGCAGAAGCAAGACATACCGCCTTGCCCGTCAAACCGTGGAGCGCGGCATGGTCTTTGCCTTTGCTCATCGCAAGCTCAAAAAACGCCAGTTCCGCAGCCTGTGGATTACGCGCATCAACGCGGCCTGCAGGATGAATGACATGAGCTACAGCCGGTTTATCAACGGACTGCATAAGTCCAATATCGAAATAAACCGCAAGACCTTGGCTCATCTGGCCTGGCATGATGCAGGAGCATTTGCCCGTTTGGTGGAAATCGCCAAAAACGCCTAAGAGATTTAGTTTATGCCATCAGCACTCTGCGGAGTGACATGGCCGAAATATACAAGAAAGCGGTTTTGCTGATAAAACCGCTTTCTGTGCTATTAGTCAATATTAGAGGATACTAAATTGCAAGAACAGCTTGAACACCTTGTGTCCGAGGCCAAAGCAGAGATTTCCGGCTGCACAGGTCCCAACGATATCCTGAATGTAAAGGCGAAATATCTGGGCAAGAAGAGCCAGCTCAACGGCCTTTACGGTCGCATGAGAGATCTTGAGCCTGCCGAGCGACCCGCTTTTGGCAATCAACTGAATCTGGTGCGTAAAGAGATCGAAAAAGCCCTATCCGCCAGATCCACCCAGATCAAAGAACTGTCCTGGCAAAAGAGCCGGGTGGAGATGGATCCCACAATGCCCGGCAGCAGGCTTGGCAGGGGCGGTTATCATCCCCTCACCATCATCCGCAGACAGATCGACGAGGTCTTTCTCAGTATGGGTTTTGAGATCGCCGAGGGTAACGATATCGAGGATGAATTTCACAATTTTGACGCACTCAATACTCCGCTGGATCATCCGTCCCGTAATCTGGCCGACACCTTCTATGTGGAAGGCGGAATGCTCTTGCGCACACAGACTTCCACGGTTCAGATCCGCACCATGGAAAACTATAAACCGCCGATCCGCATCATCTCGCCCGGACGCTGCTATCGCAATGACAAACCGGATCCCTCACATTCGCCGGTATTCCATCAGGTGGAAGCACTTGTGGTGGACAAAGGTATCAATATGTCTCACCTGCAGGATACTCTGCAAAACTTTGCCAGCATTATGTTTGGCCCAAATGTGAAAAGCAGAATTCGTCCGCATTTCTTCCCCTTTACCGAGCCCTCAGCGGAGATGGATATCAGTTGCGTATCCTGTGGCGGAAAGGGCTGCCGCATTTGTAAACAATCAGGATGGCTGGAGATGGGGGGCGCTGGGATGGTGGATCCTGCCGTCTTTGACATGCTGGAGATAGATTCCGAAGTCTATACAGGCTTTGCCTTTGGACTGGGTATCGAGCGCATCGCCATGCTCAAATATAATATCCCGGATATGCGCATCCTCTTTGAAAACGATCTCAGGATGCTCAAGCAATTCAAAGGAGAGCTATAATGAAAGTCACATTATCGTGGTTAAAGAAGTATCTGGACTTATCCGGAACCAGCACAGAGCTTTCCGAGCTTTTGACCTTTGCCGGCATCGAAGTGGAAGGCATCAGCCAGATGCCTGCTTTGGGACCCACCGTTATTGCTGCGAAAGTGATCTCGGCAGAAGCTGTGCCCCAAACTGACCATCTCAAGCTTTGCCGTGTCTTTATCGGAGATGCGGACTATCCTGAAAAGGATGAAAATGGTGAGATCCAGGTGATCTGCGGTGCGCCCAATTGCGAAAGCGGCATGATGGCCGTGCTGGCCCTGCCGGGGACCGATCTGCAGGATATGACAATCAAGAAAGCCAAAATCCGGGGGATTCACTCTCATGGTATGCTTTGTTCTGAGCGCGAGCTGGGGCTTTCTGACAATCACGCCGGCATCATCAGACTGCCCGATGACGCCAAAACAGGGACTCTGGCAGATGAACTTTACTCGCTGCCGGATACCGTCTATGATCTGGAAATCACGCCCAACCGCAGTGACCTCCTGGGATACGTGGGCATTGCCCGGGATCTCTCGGCCAAGCTGAACCGCGCGCTGATGACCCCGGAATTGCCGCAAATATCGGCAGCGAAAGCAGATCCGAAACTGGGACTTTACAATGAAGCCGTGGATCTTTGCCCTCGCTATACTGCGCGGGTGATCAAATCGGTGAAGATCGGCCCCTCTCCGCTGTGGCTGAAACGAGCATTGATCAAGAGCGGATTGCGCCCTATAAATAACATTGTGGATATCACAAACTACGTCATGCTGGAAACTGGGCATCCCTTGCATGCCTTTGACTATGATAAACTTGCCCCCCGGGATGACACTCAGGGCTATCCGGATATCGTGGTGCGCAGAGCTCAGGCGAAAGAGGAATTTACCGCTCTGGATGGCAAACGCTATGTCCTGGACGGAGATGAACTGGTGATCGCAGATGGCACCAGGGTCTCGGCTCTGGCCGGAGTGATGGGCTCGGAGCATTCTGCAATCGGTGACGACACCTGCAATATCGTCCTGGAAAGCGCCGCTTTCAATGCCGGCTCTATCCGCCGTACTTCCTATAAACACAAGCTTAGCACTGATTCATCTTACCGCTTTGAGCGGCATTTGTCGGCAGAGCTGGCAGAGTGGATCAGCAAGCGTGCCACTGCCCTGATTCAGGAATTGGCCGGTGGCTCGGTCTGTGGAGAGCTTTTGGATAGCTATCCCCATCCTGAAAAAGAGCTGATCCTGGGCGTGCGTCCTCAGAGATTTGAACACCTCATCGGATACACCCTTCCCGGTGATAAGATCCGTGATATATTGGAGAATCTGGGTCTTAGCTTCGTGCAATATGGCGATTTCGTGCCCGAGCCGATAGCAGATCTGGCTGAGATTCAATCCCATCATGCCGGGGGAATGAAGCGGGGAGCCAGCGAATTTACGGAATTGGATGGTCGCCAGCATGCTCACTATTACCGCATCCCTTCCTATCGCAAGGACATCACACGTGAAGCTGACATCCTGGAAGAGCTTGCCCGGCTGGCTGGATATGACCTGGTTCCGCGGCGGACTGAGCTGCAACAGATCATGGACCGCCATGCTTACAAAATCCAGAAGCAGGCTACGGACTGGCTGGTAGATTGGGGCTGCTTTGAGACCCTGAACTACAGCTTCTGCGATCCTGATCAAATGCGAGATCTGGGCTTCCCTGAAGAGAATCCAGAATATGTCCGCCTGATCAATCCCCAAAGCTCAAATCAATCTGTCATGCGCATTTCCTTGCTGCCTCAGCTCTTGAATAATCTGGTTTACAATCTTAACCACGCCGAGCGTGACATTAAGCTTTTTGAGCTTGGCAAGATCTATCGTAAGACTGACTCCGGTCACAAAGAAGACGTGCATCTGGCCGCTATATTTACCGGCAAGCAGGACCTTGGGCATTGGCAAGATAAGGCCATGGCCATTGACTTTTTCTGGATCAAAGGCTGCTTTACCGGATATCTGGATTCACTCGGTCTGAGCTATGAGATAAAGCCCTGCACACTGCCGCATCTGAGCCCGTCTGAGTCCTTCAGCTATTACTTTGGTGATCAGCTTTTGGGTAGTTTTGGCAGGATCAAAGCCTCCGTCCTGGAAGCTTGGGGAGTCGATGCCAATAACCTCAAGCAGGATATCTGGACTCTGGATTTTGATATGCAAAGCCTCATCCGGTTGTCCAGAGATATCAGCGTGCAATATGTGAATATCCCGCGCTTCCCGGCAGTCACGCGTGATCTTTCCTTTTTGATCTCAGATGCTCATAGCTACGCCGATCTGCGCATGAGCATTATGGCTCTGGATCTGGGCTTGATCAGATCAGTGGAGGCCTTTGATGAGTATCGCTCAGAGCAAATTCCACAGGGATTTAGGAGCCTGAGTTTGCACATTACGCTGCAGGATGAAGAAAAAACATTGACAGATGAGCGCGTTGATCAGCTCATGGCTTTGGTGCAAAAAGCACTAGAAACAAAATACGACATTAAACAGAGCTAAGAATGGAAAGCCCTATTATAAGCCTGCAAGCAAGATTGCAGAAACTGATTGATCAATACACGAAAGATAAAAAAGAACTTGAAGAACTGAAGAAAAACAACGCTCAGCTGAGTGATGAAAACTCTCAATTGCTGGCTCAGATCGAGGACTACTCAAAGCTATACACCGATGCCGACACAGCGCTAAAAGCTCTGCAAGCCGAGTATGACGTTCTCAAGATCCAGCAAGACGAGATGCAGAAGATGCTCTATGGAGTTGAATCCTTTGCTGACGATGCGATCAAGAAGATTGATGATATCTTTCCCAAGCTTGAGGAAAGTGAGTAAAGCATGAAATCTGTCGAGGTGGTGATTTTTGGACGGCGGTTTCGCCTGAGAAGTGATGATCCCACCCACACTCAGAAGATAGCAAAAGATCTTTCTGATCAATTGACCGAACTATATGAGAACTATGAGCAGCTGGATTTTTCCCGCCTTTTGCTCTTGGCCTGTTTTCAGCGTGAAGATAAGCTGCAAGCGATTGCAGAAGAAAATGCTGAACTCAAAGCCGAGCTGAATCGGGTGCATCAGATGCTGGAAAGCATCACCAGCTTTTGAAGATATGCCTGCGGAATTCGTGATATGGATTGCATAAAAGCCAAGTAAAAACTAGGGAGTCGAGCCATGGGTGGCGTGCGTGCCGGCCAGTTTCGGATACACAAAGCCCACAAGGTAGATTCCCACCTGCAAAGTGGCTTTGTATAAAGTCAAACATACACGGTTCTCGCGGGCGATTAATTTCGCTTTCCTGATCATCAGGATCGGGAAGCATGAATAGATTGAACTAAGGAACGTAGCATGCCAAACGCATACATTACAAGCGCTATCGCTTTTGCTTTGGGTTTCTTTGTGGCACTCTTGATATACCTGATGAAGCGTCACAGCGCTTTCAAGGTAGTCGCAGAGGCCACCGAAATCGCCGAAAACATCAAGAAAGATGCCAAAAGTGAAGCCGAGGCTGCCAAAAAGGCAGCATTGGTCGAAGCCCGTGAAGAGTGGTTCAAGCAAAAACGCATATTGGATGAAGAAGTCAAAGAGCGTCAGCGAGAACTCAGACTACAGGAAAAGAAATACAACGAGAGGCTGGGCAGCCTGGACAAACGCCTGGACTCTCTGGATAAAAAAGAAAATAGCCTCAGCGAGCAGGAACGCAGATTAAAAGGCAAAGAAGACGAGATTCAAACTAAAAAACAAGAGTTCCAAGTCATCATTGATGAGCAAAAGAAAAAGCTGGCCGAAGTCGCCGGACTCAGTCGTGAAGAAGCCCTTGAACGCTTGCGCCTGGAGCTGATCGCCACAGCCCGCCAAGTGGCTGCCAATGATGCCAAAATCAGCATCGAGCAGGTCAAGCGAGACGCCACCAAAAAAGCTAGTGAGATCCTGGCTACCGCCATCCAACGCATGGCTGTGGATCATGTATCCGAAAGCACAGTCTCCGTGGTCTCCCTTCCCTCTGATGAAATGAAGGGACGGATCATCGGCCGTGAGGGCAGAAACATCCGCACATTTGAAAAAGCCTCCGGAGTCGATCTGATCATAGATGACACTCCCGAAGCTGTAGTGCTTTCCTGTTTTGATCCCGTGCGCAGAGAGATTGCCCGCCTGGCTTTGGAAAAGCTGATTTCCGACGGGCGCATACATCCCGGCCGCATTGAGGAAGTCATCTCCAAGACCGCCAAGGAGATGGATGAGACCCTCATGAAGATCGGCGAAAAGGCGGTACTCGAAACAAATATCCACAATATCTCTCCAAACCTGATCAAGGTATTGGGACGCCTGAACTACCGCACTTCCTACGGTCAAAATGTCTTGCAACATTCGATAGAAGCCGGCTGGATCTGCGGGATACTGGCTGCCGAGCTGGATCTGGATCAAGATCTTGCCCGTCGCGCCGGATTACTTCATGACATCGGCAAAGCTGTGGATCATGAATTTGACGGCACCCACGCCATCATCGGCGCTAATCTTGCCCGTAAAAACGGCGAGGGCAAAATGATCGTGAACGCCATCGAAGCTCACCATGAAGAAGTGGAAGCCCTCTCTGTCTATGCCGCTCTGGTGCAGGCTTCTGATGCCATCTCCGGTGCGCGCCCCGGTGCCCGTCGCGAGATGCTGGAGACCTATATGCAGCGCTTGGCCAAGCTGGAAGAGATTGCAAACAGCGTGGAGGGCGTGAACAAATCATACGCCATTCAGGCCGGTCGCGAGCTTCGCATTATCGTGGAGCCTTCCACCATCGAAGAGCTGCAGACCCCGCTTTTGGCCACCGAGATCGCAGCAGCGATCGAAAAACAGGTGCAATACCCCGGTCAGATCAAAGTAACGGTCATCCGCGAAACCAGACAAATAGCCATGGCAAAATAGATGAAAATCCTCTTTTTCGGTGATCTTTTTGGCAAACCAGGGCGCAAGGCGCTGTTGCAAGAGCTTCCCGCCCTGATGGACCGCTATCAAAGTGACTTTGTGGTGATCAATGCCGAAAACCTGGCCGATGGACGCGGGCTCACCGAAAAGACTCTGAAACCGCTTTTTAATGCCGGAGTGGACATGGTCACCGGAGGCAATCACCTTTGGGACCGGGCTGAATCCCTGGAATACATCAGCCGGGAGCCCAGAATAGTGAAGCCCATTAACTATCCGTCTGAAGCTCCCGGAAGCACTTTCCACACGGTGCACAAGGGTGATCTCAGCCTTTGTGCAATCAGCCTTTCAGGACAGATCTTCATGCCTCCCTGCGATTCGCCTTTCAAGGCTTTCGATGAGTTTTGGGAGGGTGAGTATCCCAAAGTCCCCCTGCTCGTGGATCTTCATGCCGAATCCAGTGGAGAAAAGCGTGCAATCGGCTGGCATGTGGACGGGCGTGCCAGCGCTCTCTTGGGAACTCACACCCACATCCAGACCGCCGATGAAGAGATACTGCCCGGGGGCACGGCCTATCTCACGGATGTCGGCATGACCGGCGCCCATGACAGCGTCATCGGAGTCAAAAAAGAGATTATCCTGAAGAAGATGAGAACTTCTGTGCCTCATAGATTTGAAACTTCAGACCAGGGCTTGATGATCAACGCCGTTTATCTGGAGATAGACGACGAGAGTCGCAAAGCCGGCAAGATTGAGCGCCTGAGATACACGGTGGAGATATAGATGAAAAAAGAACTAAAAGGAAAGGCTATTACCCTGGCGATCAATAAGGTCTCCAGAGCCATCATTGCCGAATACTCCTTGAAACCGCGCATGCAGCTAATCCAGGTGGGGGAAGACTCCGCATCTTCCTTCTATGTGCACAGTATTTTGAAAAAAGCTACGCAATTGGGATGTGAAGCGGAGCTGATCTCTTTGCCCCAGGATGCCTGCCAGGATACCTTGCTGAATCAGATCCAGAATGCAAATAGTGATCCCGCTATCCACGGCGTCATGCTGGAAAAGCCCTTACCCCCGGGCATGGATGACAGCCTGATCAATATGAGCATCGATCCGGATAAGGATATTGATGCCCTGCATCCTCTGAATCTGGGCAAGATTCTGATGGAGGAAGAGATTTTTGTTCCCAATACTGCAGAAGCGGTTTATTGCACACTCAAGTATTACGGGATTGACCCCATGGGCAAGAATCTGGTGATTTTGGGGCGCTCCAACGTGGTGGGTAAGCCCCTGGCAAACATGCTTCTCTGGAAAAGACCCTATGCCAATGCCACCGTCACAGTATGTCACAGCCGCACCGCCAATCTGGCAGAAATATGCAGACGTGCGGATATTTTGATCTCAGCCATCGGCAAAGCCCACTTTGTCGGTCCCGATATGATAAAAGATGGAGCTATCTTGATTGACGTGGGCATCAATGAACAAAAGGCCCCTGATGGCAGCATCTCCTATGTGGGAGATATCGATTTTAATGCTTGCTATGATAAGGCCTTAGCGATCACACCAGTTCCCGGAGGCATCGGCAGAATCACCACCAGTCTGCTGTATCTGAACCTTGTGAGAGCGAACCTATTAGCTTTAAAAGTGAATAAAAATGTTGACGAATATATCGATATGATTTTTAGTGAGAATCATAAAGAAATAATAACCTGATGTTTGGGAGGACCGATGAGTAGTAAGAGTTACAAACTCTTGGCAATCATCTTGATACTTGCAGTGGCAGCCTTGATCGTTACCGGCTGCGGAAAGTCCGGGAGCAGGTTTGAAAACCAGCTTCCAACGATTTCGATTACCTCGTTTGAGGGCTGGACCTACGATAGCGTACCCGCCAATATCGACACAACAACCTATGAATACACCTTTAAACAAAAAGTTTTCTGGCACGCCAATGACCCGGATGGCATTATCACAGGATATGCATTTCGGGTTTTGGACGAAAACCGCCAGCCAATTGCTACTCCTGGATATGACGTCATCGCCACCGGTGATGATGGCCTGATCCCGGATGACATGCTCAGCAACCTCGGTGAGGGATGGGTGATTCACTACCTGCCCAGCGCTGATCAAAGCCTGGCTTTGGACGACCCTACCGCTGATCGCACTATCTGGAGCAATCAAAAGTATGCTGAGATCAATTTACCCGCTGCAGATGATAACGGAAATCCCACGCCTATAGTTTCCTATTTTGAAGTAGTGGCGATGGACAACCGTGGTGCTGTTACCCCGATTCCGGCCTGGCGCAAATTCAGAGCCCGTTCCGTCCGCCCGGTCTGTATCATCAGCACCTCTAAGGGTGACCCTAACGGTGGCGATGTCGGTAGCGGCATCACCCTGCGTTTCTTGATGAAATATCCCGAAGATTCTGATCTTCTGGTATCTGCAATTCCTTACAGATTTGAATTTAAGATGATGAAGATTGATGACGCCACCGGCGATGTGATAGCAGGAACAGAGACTGACTGGTATTCCACTGAAGACCAGGAGCGCATTACTGAATATCCTCTGACCAAAAAAACTGAACCGGCACTCGAGGATGACTATATTGATGACGTTTCAACCCGATCCACCAGAATCATTACTCGCGTAGTTGACCTGGCCGGAGTCTATTCAGATTATCCTCTGCCCGCAAGCTCTGAAGCCACACCTGCCTGGGAGCTTACTTTCAAGGTGAAGCCCGGCTTCCATCCCATGACTCAGACATATAGTGACAAGCTTCTAGCTTTGGGTAGAAACCACTTTGAAGACAGGCATGACGACACTACTCCTGAGGACTTGCCCTTTTCCATTGAGAATGGCGAGCAGCTCTTTGCAGCTCCTCTCTTTAGAGACATGAATGGTCGCAATGCTGTGGTCCACAGTGAAAACCTCAAAGTATACGTTCGTTGGGGTTGGTGGGGAGAATACGGTAAAGAAGAAAGCACAGGTACCGTCAGCTATCCTCTGGACAGTCCCTATGAAAAGAAGGTGGATGTCGTGCTCAGTGAGCCTGATCCAGAGACCGGTTATGCCGGCGGAGAGAACTACTATGGTGAGGTCACTCACTTTGACGTTCGTTACGATGGTGAGCCATACAACTTCCCGCCTTTCGCCGAAAGCATTCAAACCGATGATGACGGCACTCAGTGGCTGAGATTGCCCCTCTATTCACCTCTGCGGCAGTCGATCGTTCTCACCGGAGAACAGATTGCTCCCGGCGATCACAAATTTGAAGTTCGTTGCGTGGATACTCAGGATGTAGTTTCCCAATATCCTGCAGTCTTTGAATTTACCGTCTTGCCCTATGTGGCTCCTTCCGAACGCAGCAAAGTGCTTATCATTGATGATGACGTGCATTCTGCCAATAATTCTCCGGAAGATATCGTCAATGCTAAATATGAGCATATGACCTCATCTCTGGGAGAAGTAGACTTTGTGAAATACGGCGGCATTCCTGGAAACGATGATGACGATGAAGAGAATTTAGTTACCTATGCGGACGTCCGTGACCGTAATCTTGCTTTCTCAGATTTGCAAAATTATAAATTGGTGATCTACCATGCGGATAATCCGCTAAGCGGCGGAACTATTGAAGACGAAATTGACGGTCTTTCACTCTACCTCCGCAAAGGCGGGAATCTGGTGATATCTCACACCTCACAATTTGCCTCCAAGAGCACGGATATTGTCACCAAACGTGGTTACACTCTCATGGACCTCTTCGGCTTGCCTTACAACCTGACCATGACTGCAGGTTCGCCAAATCCATCTCAGGGTGCATTCTTCCATGGCGCTTTGAGCAGTACAGGTTACCCGGATCTTCATCTGGCGTATAGCAATAATCCTGATGGCGATGGCACGGCCAGCTTTAATCTTCTGGTAGAGAATTTCCACGGTTTCTCTTCTGTGGCATATCATAGGGAAGATGGCAATGGAGTGCCGAATATCCTGGCAGATCCGATCTACACCTACAAGCCGAAGCCTACCGACTATAGCCCCTTCCCGCCCACTCAAGCCCAATTTGACCTGCTCAATGGTAAGGTGATTGGCACCCGTCAAGTAAACTTCAACGGTTCCAGAGCTTATATCTTCAGCTTCCCGCTTTCCTATATGCAGGATGATGATGCGAAAGCTTTGATCGATATGATCTGGTCTGAACTGATGTAATAAATCCCGAACATCTATAATACAGTGAAGAGAGATCGATTCATTTCGGTCTCTCTTCTGTTTTGTGGGGGCGCAAAATGTCAATGATCTTGCTTTGCCCGGTTACCCCTGCTACCCTCCAAACTCTTTATCTTGAGATAGACTTGGCTTCCTGCCATGATCAGCGTCCAGTCAGAGGATCATCGTGGGATGATCTCTTTATATTTCTGGCTTAAAAAGGGAAGCAAAGGATGGGGAAGGGGGCAGGATCATCTTTGATCCAATCCCCGGGAAGGCATGATGTGGATGAAAGTATTGACAGAAAGCGGCGATGATCATTTATGGAATTCAGGCAAAAATTATGGAGACCAGATGAGTAAACAAAAACGAACCGCTATAGAACCCACCAGAGAGCAGAATTATGCCGAGTGGTATCAACAAGTTATCAAAGCCGCAGATCTTGCGGAAAACAGCGACGTGCGCGGATGCATGGTCATCAAGCCCTGGGGCTATGCCATTTGGGAAAACATTC
>CAZWUD010000013.1:10345-15036 GCA_964637055.1 uncultured Candidatus Cloacimonadota bacterium | reverse complement strand
GAGCGCGACATCTCCCACAGCAGTGTGGAACGCATTATTCTGCCGGATAGCTGCATCTTGATTCACTATATGCTGGTCAAGACAAGCTCTATGATCGATAGCCTGATAGTTTATCCGGAAAATATGAAGAAAAACCTGGAACTCACCGGCGGCCTGGTATTTTCCCAAGCCCTGCTTCTGCATCTGGCCACCAGCGGCATGAGCCGTGAAAAAGCCTATGCACTCGTGCAGCAAGCCGCCATGAAATCCATCACGGACGGGGACGACTTCAAGAGTCTCATCCTCGCCGATCCCGAAATCCTCGATGCCCTCGGCAGTGAAACCATTGCCACCATCTTCTCTTATGACCGATACCTGAAGAATGTGGGACATATCTATCGCCGTTGCGGCATCGATTAAGCAAGGAGAAATCATGAAAAAGATTCTACTCATCAGCTTCGCACTCTGCCTGATACTTCCGATTTTTGCCCAGGGCGCAGACCGCATTACCGGAGTCTGGTTCAATGGCGAAAAGACTAGCAAGATCGAGATCACCCGCACCGAGGACGATATCTTCGTGGGCCACCTTGTGTGGCTGGAAGCGCCTCTTGATGAGGCAGGTCAGCCCAAAAGGGACAACAAAAACTCAAACAAAAAACTGCGCAATCGCCCCTTGATCGGCCTGCAGATTCTATCTGAACTGGAATACAAAGGCAAAGGTAAATACAGCGGCGGTAAGATCTATGATCCCCAAAGCGGCAAAAACTATTCCGCCAAAGCCGAAATGGTGAACAATAACACCCTCGAACTGCGCGGCTTCATCGGCATCTCTCTGGCCGGCCGAACCGACACCTGGATCCGCACCACAAAATGAGCCAATACCTTCTGTCAGAGGGAGACGTCCTGCGCAAGATCAAGAAATTGCAATATCGCGCACAGCTTCTCCCTCTGATCCTCATAGCCTTCTCTTTTTGGATGACCATCACCTTTGGCCGGATCGGCTATCTGCGCATCATCTTCATGATACTCACCCTTACCGGACTGGTCGGTTTCTTCTTTACTGCCCTGAAATTCCGTTTTCGCAATCGCATCCTCATGCCTGAACCGGAAAGCGTCTATGTCCCCATCTCCGGCAAGGTGCAAAGCATTAAAACTTACGGAGAAAAGACCATCGTAGAGATTGCCAGGCACCGCTTTGACCCTGTGGAAATCCGCTGCCCGGCGGATGGCTGCATCATCGAAGCAGGAGAGCTCATCCTCCCTGAAGATGGGATCCGCATCAGCTTCACAGCCGAGCGTATGATCCGCATCGAGGATGCCCGGATGAAAGCCGGAGAGGTGATCTCTCTGATGATCGGCAAGGGAAACTGCCGAATAGAATTACCCAAAGCGTTTTCCCTCCTCCTCAGCGAAGGAAAAAGCTGCCAGGCCGGAGAAAATCGCATTTTTACAAAAAGGGCTCCGCAGCAGAACGGATAAGGCTCTAAACTCCACTGTTGAAATATATCTACAACATAATTGCAAATATAACATAATTCCGTTTGACAGCTTGCAACCCTCTTGGACACTGCCGCCATATGAGATTTTTCTCGCAGTTTAGATTGATGATCGGCAATGAGATAATGGAGGTTAAAGATGAATGCAGTCAGATCTTTTTGGGTCTGTTTCTTAATGCTGGCGGTGCTCTCTATAGCGGGCGATCTTGCGGCTGCAGATCTGTCCCGTATTTGGGATCTGTCGGATACAAATATCAATGCCAATACCGGATTATACAGCAATTCTCAGGATATCATGTGGCCGACGGGGGAAAAACAAACTGCCACCGTCACCATCGGTAGCGGAACAAGCTCCACTGATACCAGTACCGCCTCTCCCATAAACATTTCTTACAGAAGTTTGCATGGACAATCTGTATATACCGCAGCTGAGCTCAACGCTGCTGGATTGGTGGGTCCTGCCACGATTACTGAACTGGGCTTCAATGTAACAGGGCTTCCAAACCGGGCTATGCCAGATTACATCGTCAGAATGGCACACACTTCGGCCACCAATGCATCAAGCTGGATTCAAGCCAACTTGCAAACTGTATATACCGCCTCCAGTTACCAACCCACCGCCACCGGCTGGAATATGTTCAGCCTCAGCACTCCTTTTTTGTGGAATGGAGTGGATAACATTGTGGTGGATAGTGCTTTTGGGAGATTTAGCGGAAGGATACGGAACAGCGGAACCGTCCAATATACTAATGTCAGTAATGGTTATCGCTATGTAGTCGACAACGGCAGTGATCAGACCAACATCTTTACTGGCGGCAAAACAAATACTTATCGTCCTAATTTGAAGATAGCTTATAGCCCCCCCAATCCAGCCACAGTGTCAAGCCCTGCTCACCAAGCCACAGGCATACAGATAGATGTCACTCTGAGCTGGAATAGCGGCGGCGGAGCTCCCACCGGCTACAAACTGTATTTTGGCACCGATAATCCCCCCTCAAATATAATAAATGGTGATAATCTGGGCGATGTGCTCACTTACGATCCCGGCACCCTGAGTCCCAATACCACCTATTACTGGCAAGTGGTGCCTTACAATGACAATGGTGATGCCACGGGCTGTCCGATCTGGAGTTTTACCACTATCCATTCCAACACCGAGTTTCCCTGGCTCGAAGGCTTTGAGTCTTATGATGACTTCGCGCTGGAATTCACACCCTGGACACAGTACGATGGCGATGGTAGCAGTACCTATTCCATTCAGGATTACACATTTGAGAACCAGGGATACACTGGAAGTTACATCATCATGAACCCCAGTTCTGTAACCCCTTTCCTGAGTAATGGCCTGGCCTACGGAGGTGACAAATATGCCGCCTGCTTTGCCGCTGTGAATCCTCCCAATAACGATTGGTTGATCTCAGCTCCGATCGAAGCGGTCAGCGGTCTCAGGCTTAGCTTCTGGGCAAGATCATTCAATGCCAGCTACGGGCTTGAACGCTTCAATGTGTTGGTATCAAATACCACCGCAGATCCGACTGCTTTTACTCCGATAAGTGGTGATAGCTACATCGAGGCTCCGACCGAATGGACAAACTATATCTACCACTTAGAGTATCCCGGAGAGACCATTTATGTGGCAATCCAGTGTGTAAGTGATGATGCGTTTATCTTCATGGTTGATGATGTGAGCATTTTCGAAGCCCCTCCGGTTCCGCTATTATCAATTAATCCTGAAACACATGATTATGGCGAGATTGAGCTTATGAATCCGGCTCACCAGGACTTCACGCTTTCAAATACCGGTTCAGGGACCATCACCATCAATAGCGGTGACATTTACATATCCGATGATGCGGAAGGAAACTTCACAGTCCAGGCGGAAAACTTACCTGCCAGCCTCGAAGGGGGAAACGGATATACCTTCAGTGTACAATTCGCACCACAATCCCTGGGTGACAAAACCGCCACCCTGAACGTCCAGGATAATATCACCCGTGAGCTGCACACCATCAACCTGACTGGCAAAGCTGTGGCGGAACCTGCAGTTAGCATTATCAACCTGCAGGCTGAACTGGAAGCTCCAAACGATGCCCGCCTCAATTGGTCAAGCATCTTCGGAGATCTCGGTAATCCCGGCTATCTGCATTGGGATAATGGCACCGCCCACGTGGGTATTGGTGCCGGAGCCAATTCATATTCCATGGTAACCAAATTCGGCACGGATATTATATCTGAATATGCCGGAATGGAGCTAACTGAAATTCTCTTTCACATTTATGCAAATCCAGAATTGGTAGATGCTGTAACAGTGTGGACGGGTAGCGATGACGTTTTGGCACCTACCACTCAATTGATCTCCGAGCTTGTTTCCGGCCTCAGCACAGGCTGGAATAGCGTTCCACTCAGCAGTCCCGTCTCTATCTCCGGTACAGACGCCATCTATGTGGGTTACCACATAAGCGGCACAGAAGAAACATACCCCGCCACTGTGGACAATATGCCGGCAGTTGAAGGCTATGGCAACCTGATTTTGTGGAACAGCAGCGGCAGTTGGGATACCCTTACCAGCAGTAATATTGACGGTAACTGGTTGATCCGCGCTCAGTTTGAAAACAGTTCCTCCCAGCTTAGAAAGAATACGGTTACCCTGCAGTCCACCCCTTTATCAGGTATCCATGATGGCGGGCAGAGTCTCAGCACTCGTACAGAAAAAGGAAAGTTCAGAGCAATCAGCGGTTTCAATAGCCCAAACACTCTGCAATCCACTTTGATCAGCGCAAAAGTGCTTTCTGATGGGCAGAGCCTGGACACTCCGGAAGAACAGAGCAAGGCCAAGACATTACGCGGCTTCAATATCTATCGCGATGGAGCCAAAATCAATTCCGAATTCGTGAATGCACGTACATACCTGGATGAAAATCTTGCAGCAGGCACCTATAGCTACAAAGTGGAAGCTGTCTATTACACAGGAAGTTCCATCTCCGGGTCCGTTAGCATAGAGATTCCTGATGCACCGGATCCATATGATCTGCCCTTTACAGAAGACTGGGCTGGCGGGGATTTTGACACCAATAGGTGGATCGCTGACGGTGAGAACTGGGGGGTCAATAACAGTACCGGGAATAGTGCTCCCTCTGCTTCATTTGAGGACGATATCAGGGTTTATAATTACAGCAACAGCCTCACCAGTTGGAGATTTGATGCCACCGAAATCAA
>CAZWUD010000013.1:0-10245 GCA_964637055.1 uncultured Candidatus Cloacimonadota bacterium | reverse complement strand
CGGAATCTATAGCTGGCACATCGATAATATCAAGCTTGATGTGGTATATGACTATCACGACGATGTGCCCGCCGATGTTGCCGGAGATAATTCTATTACCATCTCAGGTGGTAACGGGATCATCCAGACTGGCGCTCTGACACCTGTGCCTGACCCAGACTTCGCAGCCACCTTTGAGCAAAGGATCAAGCTTACCGGTGACGGCCCCTGGACAGTTTCTGTCAATACTACAAATAGCTGGGTAGTTTATCTGATTGACCAGGAGTGGCGGGTTGCAACAAAAGAAAATGGAGTCGCATCTTTCACGGTCTTTGGCCAAAGTAAGAGCAGAATCTTGGAGCTTAAAACAGGTGAAAGTGATCAGAGTCCCACCCTCCCCGTTGAGCTATCCGCTTTTAATGCTCAGCTTTATCAGAACAACGTGATAAAATTGCAATGGCAGACCCAATCCGAGACCAATGTCTTGGGCTTTGGGCTTTACCGCGGCATTTCTGATGATCTGCAAGCTGCTCTGCGTCTGGATGTGATGATCCCCGCCACTAATACATCTCAGCCCAAGAGCTACCTGTATTATGACCGCGAGATTCGTGAACCAGGACTGTATTACTACTGGCTGGAAAGCACGGATCTGGACGGCAGTTCACAGTTCTTTGGGCCAGTGAATATTCAGTATGAAGGCGCAGAAAGCCCACAGGTCAATGTGACTGCGATCCCCGGTTTCAAAGATTCCTATCCCAATCCCTTCAATCCCACCACTACCATCCGTTTTGGCATGGATAGTCCCGGCTCGGTGGAGATCAGGATCTATAACCAACGTGGACAATTGGTGCGCAAGCTCATGGATGAAGAGAAATCCGAGGGCTGGCATCAGGTAAAGTGGAATGGCAGCGGGGATAGAGGGCAGAAATTGGGCAGTGGCGTATATCTTGCCGTGATGGAATATGGCGGCAGGCGCTATCAGCATAAGATGTTGATGATGAAATAGGGAGTTTTTGGTTTCACACAGATTTTCTTTTTAAGGTGTTTTAAAGACAAGACTGCCCCCAAGCCATCCAGGTAATTTGTTTTGGAGACTATCGCACTATCCTGCCCTGCCCGGACGAGTATCATGCATTGATCTTCACTCAATCCCAGCTTGATTCATAATGCGTCATTGTTCCACGTAGCTCCAGCTGCGTAAAATCTGCGGTTTTATCAGCGCTATCCGCGTGAACCTCCATCTTTTCATTTGACAAAATGCAGCTCCCTCATGAGACTTACCTTAGCACAAAAAGGAGAATCCGCCCATGGAAAAGCTCAGATTGGGAGTATCTTCCTGTCTTTTGGGAGATCGGGTACGTTATGATGGTGGTCACAAATATGAATCCTGGATAGTAGATACTTTGGGCCCCTATGCAGACTTTGTTTCACTCTGTCCGGAGTCCGAATCCGGGCTGCCCATTCCCCGGGAAACTATCGACCTGATGGGCTCTAAAGACGATTACCGCGTGCTCACCACAAATAGCAGAGTCGATCACAGCCAGCGGCTGCAAGACTGGAGTCTGGCTGCGATAAAAAAGCTGAAAGAAGCGCGGCTCTGCGGCTTTATCCTGAAGAGCGAATCCCCTTCCTGCGGGATGGGGCTGCTGAAGATCTATTCTTTGCAGGGTGAGCTTTTGAGCGAGACGGGTGTGGGCATCTTTGCCCGTGAGCTGATGCGCGCCTTTCCTCTTTTGCCGATCGAGGAAGAGGTCAATCTGCAGGATGCGGCGTTACGGGAAAATTTCATTGACCGGATCTTTGTGATGCAGCGTTGGTGGCAGCTTTTGGATGGTCCCGGCAAAGTCGGTGATATGATCCGCTTTCACAGCAACCACAAATATCTGATCATGGCGCACTCGCCGCAGCATTACCATCAGATGGGCAAGCTGGTGGCAGATATCAAGAGCTATGATGCTCAGGAATTTCAAAACCAATATCTAAAGCTTTTGATGACTGCCTGTGCGCATCAGGCCAGCGCTGGCAATCATCAAAATGTCCTGCTCCACATCCTGGGATATTTCAAGGATGATCTGGCTCCCTCACAGAAGCAGGAAATGCTCACTTTGATTGATCAATACAAGGATGGCGCCATTCCGCTGACCGCACCCATCGCCCTGATCACACACTATGTTCGAAAGTATAATAAAGGATATCTGGCGGATCAGGTCTATCTAAATCCGCATCTGATGAAGCTAAAAATCTGCACGCACGCATAGTGTATTGTGTTTTTTGTTTGACATATATGGGCATTTGATTTGGAGTGCAACTAATTTAAAAATACGAGGAATAGATGAAGATTTTAGTTTTGAATTGTGGAAGTTCATCGATCAAGTATCAATTGATTAATATGGAAAGCAATGAAACGATGGCAGAAGGGATTGCCGAAAGAATCGGTGAAGACCTTGCCCTTTTCACATATAAAAGCCCAAAATTTACCAAGAAGAAACGTGAGATGGTGATCGAAAACCATGAACAAGGCTTGCAGCTCATCCTGGAAGCTTTGGTGGATAAGGTCAATGGCAGCCTGAGCAGCCTGGACGAGATTCAGGCCGTGGGGCATCGCCTCGTGCATGCTGGGGAAAACTATTCCGATGCGGTCAAGATCACAGACCACGTGATCTACGTGATGCGGGAATGCGTCGCCCTGGCCCCTTTGCACAATCCCGCCAATCTCAAGGGCATCGAGGCCGTCTATGCCGCTATGCCGGGTTGTCCGCAGTGCGGAGTATTTGACACCGCCTTCCATCAGAGCATGCCGCCAGAGGCTTATCTTTACCCCCTGCCGCTGGATTTGTATAATACTCACAAGATCCGCCGCTATGGCTTTCACGGCACCAGTCACAAATATGTGAGCATGAAGGCCGCGGAATATCTGGGCAAAAAGCCTGAAGAGCTGAAGATCATCAGTTGCCATCTGGGTAATGGCGCTTCCATCACCGCCATTGATGGCGGCAAATCCATCGATACCTCCATGGGTCTGACCCCTCTGGAAGGGCTGATGATGGGCACTCGCTGCGGTGATATCGACCCCGCCATCCCTATCCACATGCAGCAGAGTCTGGGATTTAGCGTGGATCAGGTCAATACTATATTAAACAAGAAAAGCGGCATGCTGGGGCTTTCCCACATATCCAATGATATGCGCGAGATCGAAGAAGAGATCCTGATCAAGAAAAACCCGGCCGCCATCACCGCTTTTGATGTCTATTGCTACCGGATCAAGAAATATATCGGCAGCTATTATGCCGCCCTGAACGGGGTGGATGTGATCATCTTTACCGGTGGAGTGGGCGAGAAAATGCCGATCCTCCGAGAGCAGGTCTGCCGTGATATGGACGCTTTGGGAATAAAGCTCGATCTCAAAGAAAATGCCCGCTTTACAGATGATATACAGGTGCTCAGCGCTCCCGATTCACGCGTGAGGGTGCTGAAGATTCCCACCAATGAAGAATTGATGATTGCTTTGGAGACACAACGCCTGATCTCTGAATGAACTGCCACCGACTGTGGCGATAAAAATAATGAGAGGAAAATGAAAGCATTCCAAAAGAGTTTTTACCAGATGCTCTATGACCAATCTCCGGTATCGCTTTGGGTAGAAGATTTCTCCCTGGTCCATGCCTACCTGGAGTCACTGAAAAAAGAAGGCGTGAATGATATTCGCGCCTATTTCAAAACCTATCCAAAGCGATTTGCAGAGTGTGTAGAACTCCTGAAAGTGGTGGATGTAAACGACTCCACTTTGCGCATCTATAAAGCGGCCAGTAAAGAAGAGTTTTTCTCGAATATTAAGGATATTTTGCGGGATGAAGCCACGAACAGCATGCTGGAATCCCTGGTGGCGATCGCCGAAGGCCGTACCCGCTTTGAAGGGCAGGCAATCAACTATGACCTGAAGGGAAATCCCCTTCATATGAGAATCTCCTGGAACATACCCGGCGATATGATGGAAGACTATAAACACATCATCGTGGCTATGCAGGATAATACCAGGCTGGAAATGGTGCGCAAAGAACTCGAAGAGCGTGAAGCCCTCTTTCGCTGCATCTTTGAGCAGGCATCCGAAGGTATCATGCTGGTGGACAAATCCGGCAAAGTATTGCTTATCAACCAGGCCATGCAAGAGCATACATCCATGGTAGCTTCCAGGGTGGTGGGGCGCTATCTCTGGGATTTGTATGAAGAATACCTGAATGGACTGGATCTGGTGGAAAAGCCGCAATTGACAAAAGACCGATTGAAGGAAGTAGTTCAAGATTTTGATGCGGAAAGCTACTCTATGACCTACAGCTTCTTTGACAATCGGCACAAACTCTTTGCCCACAAGAAGACCATCGTCCCGATCAGGAGTGATAAACAGGATCTTTTTGCAGTGTTCCTGACCGATCTCACCCCGGTGCGGCGCACGGAACTGACCACCTCAATCCTGCATAAGATCTCTCACGCGGTGAATGTGGAATGCTCGCTGGATGACCTCTTTTGCACCATCCATGAATCCCTCGCCCAGATCTTGGACGTCACAAACTTCTTTATTGCGCTCTATGATCGGCACAGCAATCTGATCACTTTCCCCTATCTGGTGGATGAG
Source organism: uncultured Candidatus Cloacimonadota bacterium (assembly GCA_964637055.1). GTDB lineage: Bacteria > Cloacimonadota > Cloacimonadia > Cloacimonadales > Cloacimonadaceae > UBA5456. The sequence goes on along the minus strand of CAZWUD010000013.1, from coordinate 5,636 downwards.
ATGAACGAGGATGCCAGTGCGGTTGAGGCAAATAACGAGACCTCACTCACTGCGCAAATCATCTCGGAAGGCTGCACCCTGCTACTGGATGAACATGCCATCGAAGCCCGGGTGGGAGACCGAGGAGTCATGGGCGTCAAAAGCCGCAACTTCCTGGGCATCCCGTTGGTGCTCTCGGGACAGGTAATCGGCGCTATCGTGTTGCAATCCTACAAACGCAATGACCTCTATGACGAAGAGGACAAGCTGCTCTTGGAATCCATCTCGGAACAGATAGCTTATGCCCTGCACAAAAAGCAGGTTGATGAAAACATCACCGTGCTCTTCCAGGCCATCGAACAGGCCGGCGAGGGTATCATCATCTTCACCCCGGAAGGGACTGTCCAATATGTGAATACCATCTTTGAGCGCATCACCTCATATAACCGCATGGATCTTTTGGACAAAGTCTTTGAAGATCTGCCTTTTGACACGGATAGCCGTAAAGAGATGAAGCAGTCCTGGCTGAGAGTGCGCTCTTCCCAACCCTGGCGCGGCAAAGTGGATATGATCCGCAAGGACGGCCCCAAGGTCACCCTGGACATGGTGGTCAAACCCGTGATCGATGACGAAGGCAAGCTCTCCAGCATCATTGCCAGTTGCAAAGACGTCACCTATGAGATCATGCGGGAAGAACAACAAAAGCGAACACAGCGGCTGGAGGCCATCGGACGCCTCACCGGCGGCATTGCGCATGACTTTAACAACATCCTCTCCGCCATCATCGGCTATACCGAACTGGCCGGGGATGACCTCGCACCGGATAGCGACACCGCTCAAAACCTGGTGGAAGTGCTCAAGAGCGCCAGCCGGGCCAAAGAGATGATCGCCCACCTGCTGTCTTTCTCACGTCAGGAAGAATCCAAGACCGAGGTGATCGACATGGTGGATCACGTGCGCGAATCCGTCCGCTTTCTGCGTAGCTATCTGCCCCGCTCCATCAAGATCGTGGAGACCTATACCAAAGAACGCTGCAGCGTGATTGCTGTCCCGGGCCAGATCCATCAGATCATCATCAATCTGGGCACAAATGCCATGCATGCGCTGCAAAGAGATGGCGCTATGCTCAGTCTGAATGTGGAATGCGTGAGTTTTAGCTCCAGGGACATGCAGGCATTTCCTGAATTGAAGCAATGTAACTATATGAAGGTCACGGTGGCTGATAACGGCACGGGCATCGATCCGGGAATCATGGATCACGTCTTTGATCCCTATTTCACTACCAAGGATGCCAATGAAGGCACCGGACTGGGGCTCTCCATCGTGCACAGCATCGTGCAATCCCACAGCGGAGCCATCCGGGTGGAAAGCACTCCGGGAGAAGGCACTGCCTTCCAGATCTATCTGCCGGTTTACACCCCGGACGACTGGCATCAGCCCGTCAGCGAAGAGGAGCAGAAACAGCCTACCAGGGGCACAGAGACCATCATGTTTGTGGATGACGAGCCGGCGCTGGTAAATGTCTTCCGTCAGGGACTGATGCGCTTGGGCTACAGGGTGGAAGGCTTCACCGATCCCCGCCGGGCACATGAGCAATTTGTCAAGGATCCATCCCACGTGGATATCCTGGTCACTGATACAACCATGCCCTATATGAATGGAGTGGAACTGGCCGAGCGGACGCTCAAGATCAGGCCGGAACTGCCTGTGGTGATCTGTACCGGATTTACCACCCTGATCTCGGTGGAAGAAGCCCGCAAACGCGGGATCAAAGGCTTTGTGATGAAGCCCTTCAAGATCAGGGAGATGGCTGCCAGAATCCGGGAAATACTGGATGGGAGGGAACCCGATGAGGGTGGACCTGCTGCTGAATAAGCTCTGCCTCACCAAGACCCGCAGCATTGCCAAAAATGCCTGCGACAAGGGCTTGGTCTCGGTCAATGGCAAAAGCGCAAAAGCCTCGCAATTGATCCACGAAAAAGACGTCATCAGTCTCAAGCTTTACGGCTATTGCCATGAGCTGAAGATCCTCAGTATACCCTCCGGGAACGTGGCCAAAAAGGATGCCGGAGACTATTATCAGATGCTTTCCCGGGAGCAATTGGACTGAGGGAAACGGGGCATGACTAGTGGGCGGATTCTGGTGAGGATCGGCCTCATAGCGCTGTTTTTGCTGCTGGTTCTGAGCTCTGCTTGGGCTAAACTGGTCTTTGAAAAGATCCACGAGAGTGGTTATCATGAGCTCTATAGCAGCAGATCCGCCACCAGTGCCGATCTGGCGCTCAGTGAGGCTCTGACAGACCGCATTGCCGCCTTGCAAATGAAGATCGGCATCTATCCCGAAAATAAGGTCAAGATCCACATCGTGCACGGTGAAGAAGCCTATGACGAGATCAGCCGTGGCAAGGCCAGCATCGTGGAGTTTAGCGATGCCTTTTATAGCGGATCTGAGGGCGTGATCTATATCCGCAGCCGGGATCAGATCCCCGATAACTATCTCCACATCCTCATCCATGAATACATCCACTGGTATCTGGAGCAGGTCTTTGTATCCACGCCCCTGTGGTTTCATGAGGGCATGGCCACCCATTACAGCGGGCAGATGGGCTATGAGCGGTTCCTGCTCTATCTGAGGGAAAGCCTGATCAATCCCAAAAGCGACCTTTTCCGCACGGCCTATAGCTATCCCGAAAGGCGTGAGGATTGGCCCCGCTTCTATCTGAGCTCGGCCATGGCGGTTCGCTTTATGCAGGAAAAGCACCCCCAGAGCTGGCAGAGATTTTGGGATATGGTGGCCTCCCGCACGCATCAAGGGCAAAAGATCCGCTTCAATGAAGCATTTGTGCGGAGCTATCACATCGATCTGTGGACCTTTCATCAAAACTTTGAAGCCTACAGCAAGCGCCAGGGCTACCTCTATCTATTGGTGGCGGTCAATTCCCTGATCTTTGCGCTTTTGCCCTTTGTGGTGATCCTCATCTACCGCAAACGCCGGCGCCGCATGCAGTCAATGCCGGATCTGCCTGAGATCGAAGAAGAGAAAGAGGAGACCTGATCCCCGTCCAAAGCGGCAAAGATCAGGGATCCCGCAGCTTTTTTTCACTCTATGAGATTATCTGCTTGACAGATACCAAGTCTCAGATTGACCTGTTGAAAGTCTCAAAGATGTGCAAACAAATCCTAAATCAGGAGAGATATATGAAGTATCTGGATCTCGCCATGAATGCGGCCGAAAGCCTTGGAGCTGAATATGCCGACATCCGCATTCAAAAGACCACCGATCAGGTGATCTATCTGCGCAATCTCAGCCTCAAAAGCGCTGCTACCAAAGTCCTTGACGGCTACGGCATCAGGGTCTTCAAAGACGGCGCCTGGGGCTTTGCTCACAACAATGTCTTCTCGGACAAAGCCGTGCTGGACACGGTGGAAAAAGCCTTTGAGATTGCCCGGCTTTCCGCTTCCGTAAACAAAGACAAAAAGCTGCGCCTGGCTCCCGAACGCAGCTACATCGCTACTTACAAAACCCCCGTCAAGATCGACCCCTTTGATGTCCCACTTTCCGAGAAGGTGGATATGATGATGGAGGTAAACCGCACCATGCTGGCCTTTGACGGGATCAAACAAGCCAGCTTTTATCTGATCCAGCACAAGGATGAAAAGCTCTTTGCCAGCACCCTTGGCACCAGGCTGGACATCACCTATCAATTCATCGACCCCATGATCATCGCTACCGCTGTGGCCGATGGGGACAGCCAATCCCGCACCTTTGACGAAGGCGGCAGAGCCGTGGGCTGGGAATGGATACAGAGCCTGAACCTGATCGACAAAGCCCGGCAGATCGCCCAGGAAGCGCTGATCAAGGTCAAAGCCGACAGCCTGGGCCCCGAAGAGCGCCGCAGCCTGATCCTGGATCCCAATCACCTCGGCCTCACCATGCATGAATCCGTGGGACATCCCACCGAGCTCGACCGCGTGCTGGGCTGGGAAGCCGACTTTGCCGGGATCTCTTTTGCCACACCGGAAAAGCTCAAGAACTTCCGCTACGGCAGTGAGATCGTGAACTTTGTGGGGGATAACACCCTCGCTGAGGGCCTAGCTACCATGGGTTTTGATGATGACGGAGTCCCCGGCCAGAAATGGCATATCATCAAAGACGGCATCCTCAAGGAATACGGCAGCACCCGCGACACCGCCATGGAGATCGGGCTGGATTATTCCCGCGGCTGCAATCGTGCCACTTATTACTATGATCAGCCCATCAACCGCATCCCCAATCTCTATCTCCTGCCGGGCACAAAGCCCCTGACGCCGGCTGAACTGATTGCCGATACGGAGGATGGAGTTTACATCCAAGGCAGGGGCTCTTTCTCGATCGATCAGCACCGCGTGAACTTCCAGTTTGGCGGCGATTTCTTTTGGGAGATCAAGAATGGCAAGCTCATCCGCCCGCTCAAAAAAGTGCTCTACAAATCCTGCAATCCGGAATTTTGGAATAGCTGCGACGCCATCTGTGATGAGCGTTTCTGGCGCCCCTTCGGCGTGGTAAATTGCGGCAAGGGGCAGCCTTCACAGACCGCCCGCATGACCCACGGCTCCGCAGTAGCCCGGTTCAGAAATATCCGCGTGGGAGGTTCCCAATGAAGACCCAATATATCGAACAATACATCCGCAAACACACCAAGGCAGATGATTTTATCTGCCACATTTCGCGCTCCGATACTCACGAGACGCGTTTTGCCCAAAACAGCATCACGCAGCATATTGCGGGGCCAAAAGAGAACATATCGCTGGAGCTTTTCTTTGGCTCCAAAAGCGGCTCTGCCAGCGTGAATCAGGCCGATGAGGCCAGCCTCGAGACCCTGATCAAGACCGCTGAAGATATCGCCCGCCTCACCCCCGAGGATCCCGAATATATACCCTCCACCGGCCCGGCTGAACTGCCGAATGTAGAAAACTGCGCCCCGGCCACGCTCGAGCTGGAGCCCAGGCAGATGGTGGATATCGTGCAAAAGAGCATCGACAAAGCCCGGGCCATGGACGCCACAGTCTCCGGGATGTGCGAAAAGTATGTCTCAGAAAACTGTATGTTCACCAAAAACGGTTTTATTGGCACTGACAAATACAGCGAATTTGGCCACTCCATGACCCTCAAAAAGGGCGAGGTGGAGACCAAGGTCAGCTATGATGCCAAGGATTTTGCCGGCTTTGATTTGAAGCGGGAATTTGACCGTCTGGCAGCCCAGGCCGAAGCGCTGAAGGACATGCGCAGCTTTGATCCGCAGAAGATCGCCGTTATCCTGCGCCCGGAAGCCCTGCAAGAGCTGGTCTGGTATATGGGCTGGATGCTCAATCGCCGTCAGAGTGATGAGGGCTTCACCGCCTTCACCGACATGCTGGGTAAAGCCTGTTTTGGCGAGAAATTTAGCCTCTATTCCACCCTCAAAAAGCCGGAGCTGATAGCCGGGCGATTCACCGGAGAGGGCTTGCCTTCCCGGGAAGCATGCTGGGTGGAAAACGGCGTGCTCAAAAACATGCCCACCAGTCGCTACTGGGCCCAAAAGGTCGCATCAGAACCGATGGATATCTCTAATGTCTACATTCCCGGCGGTGACAGCACCGAGGAAGAGATGATGAAGATGGTGCCCCGCGGCCTGATT
>CAZWUD010000012.1:0-15340 GCA_964637055.1 uncultured Candidatus Cloacimonadota bacterium | reverse complement strand
CAGAACGCTTCAAAGGAGTGTCCAAATGAAGAATCTAATAATCGCTATTGTGATGACTTTGGCCATCTTACCACTAATGGCCCAATATGATATACCACGGCCGGATTTTAGCCCGTTTTCGCTATCCGGTTCCGCTCTGAATAACCTCGATATATCCCATTCAATGGGATTTGAGGCCGGCACCAGTTCTACCGGCAGCGGATATTATCTTTCCCGCTATACAAATCACCTGAACTATCGATTCAGCCCCAAACTGGAGCTGGATCTGGATCTGAACTTTGTGAATTTTGGGTCGATGAATACGCGTAATGACTTTAGCTTTAATGATGATAATGACAGCAAGGTCCTGCCCGAGTTTTCCCTGCGTTATCGCCCCAGCGACTCCATGAGCCTGGAGATCAATGTGGGTCAGGGGATCATGCGTCCCCAGAGACCCTGGTATCAAAGATGGTAAGGAGCCTTTAGAGCCTTGTATACTATTGTAATCATCATCCTGGCTATTCTTGGCGCAGCTTTGGGCAGCTTTTTGAATGTCCTCATTGCCCGCCTTCCGCGCAAGCAATCGATCATCTTTCCCGCTTCCCACTGCGACGCTTGCAAAAAACCCATTCCGTTCTATCTGAATATCCCCATCCTCAGTTACCTGATCCTGGGCGGCAAGTGTAAATACTGCAAAGCCTCCATCCACTGGCATCACATCCTAGTGGAGATCATCACTCCAGTGATCTTGATTCTGCTCTTTTTGCAATATGGCCTGATCAATGTTCTTTTTATCAAATACGCTCTTCTCAGCCTTTTCATGATCCCGATCTTCTTTATCGATGCCCATCACCAGATTATCCCGCACACGCTTTCCATCCCTCTCATCCCCCTTGGTATGATCTTTGCGCTGATTCCCGGAAATGATGTGGGGATCGTCAATTCCCTGATTGCAACCGGCATCATCTTTGTCTTTCTGGTTTTCCTGGCCTATGCCTACCGTTTTGCCCGCAAGGCTGACGGTCTAGGCGGGGGCGACATCTGGCTTTTGACCGGTGTAGCCAGCTTCTTTGGCCTGCTCAGCATACCCTATGTGGTGCTCTTTGCGGCCCTGATGGGGATTATCTACTTCGTGATCTTTGTGCGGGAAAAAGAGAAGGGCTTTGCCTTTGGGACATTCATCGCCGTGGCAGCCGTCATCTGGGCTATCTTGGGTGCCGAATCCAGCCTGAGCCACCTGCCCTTTCTCTGATATCCATCAGCAAAGATCCTGCTCGCTTTCCCCTCTGCCCTGCTCAGATAGCTAAGCTCGCAGCCCTATAGCCCTCACTACTTTAGGCGCGATACCGATAGCCACCGGATTGCTCATTTTTTGGGATAATGAAAGAAATCCGCCGCTTGGTTTAGCCAGCTATACTTCACTTCGCCCACGAAGATCGTGTGGTCCCCGCTACTCACCTGGGTCACCACCTCACATTCAAAACAGGCTGCGGCATCCTTCAAGATCGGGAACTTCCTGAGTTTCCCGGGGATGTACTGCACCTCTCCGGCTGTAAATTTATCAATGTTCCTGCCGCTTTGTGAGCCTGCAAGGCTGAGCAGGTCTTTTTGTCTCTTACTGGGAAAAACCAGGTTAAAATAGCGGTTATCCATCAGACATTCATGAGAATAGCGGCTATGCCCGATCGATATGGCAAACATCGGGGGAGCAATCGAGGTCCGCATGAACCATTCCAGGGTGATGAGATTGAAATTCCCATCCGGCTTCTGCGTGACAGCCATCGTCACTTTTGAGGGTAAATGCACCTTGGTATAAGCTTGCGGCAAAGCGTGTATCTGCATCATATCATTTCTCCTTTGTCTCTTTCATAATAACAGTATAAAGCATCATGAGCATAAGTGAAATGTGAAATGAGCCTGTTAGGGGCATTTTCACAAGATACTAACCAACCTACACCCATTTGATCAATCTCTGTTTGGTCGAGATATCATCCCATTTTGATCGTCTGAGCATGGCTTCATCGTGGCTTGAAGCCAGTCTGATACTTAGCTCGGGAAATGGGCCTCAGATGATTAGCCTCACAATCTGCTTGACAGAATCAGCCCACATTCAAACTGAAGAAAATTAACTTATGAGGTTCGATATGAAGTATTTTCGTAAACTTGTAGGAGAAAAGTGTTTCCTTTCTCCGGTATCACTGGACGATCTGGACCGCTACTTAGAATGGGTCAATGATCTTGAAATCGGGCAGTTTGTGCTCTTTTCCTCAGTAGTTTTTGATCGTGATAAAGAGCGTGAAGCGCTTCAGAAATTGATGAATGAGAGCGTGGTCTTTGCCATCGTGGAAAAGGACACAAACAAAGTGATCGGCAATTGCGGTTTGCATTTGGTCGACGAGGTGCATCGTCATGCTCAATTTGGCATCTTTATCGGGGAAAAGACATATTGGAATCAAGGTATCGGCACCGAAGCCTCAGCGCTGATTTTAGATTATGGATTTAACATCATGAATCTCAACAATATCAGCCTGGAAGTGGTGGAATATAACAAACGCGCGGTCCGCAGCCATGAAAAAGTGGGCTTCCAGTATGTAGGCAAACGCAGAAGCTATATGTTCATGGCCGGACAATACCACGACGTGCTGATCTATGACGTACTCGCCGAGGACTTTGTGAGCCCTTATGTGCAAAAGACTTTTGAGTATTCGATCAGCGACGAAGCCGGTAGAAGCAAGATCACAATCGTATAGATGTTTCGCAAGATAAAGGGCCAGCAGCAGGTGGTGGACCTGCTGCAAAGGTCCATTGAGCAGGAGCGCATCGCTTCCGCCTATCTCTTTCACGGCGGTGACGGTGTAGGCAAATTTATGACTGCCCTCTATTTCGGTATGGCAGTCAATTGCCTTTCCAGCAGCGAGTACCGTCCCTGTGGAGTCTGCTCTTCCTGTCACAAGTTTCTTTCTTTTGAACACCCGGATTTTTCCTACGTCTTCCCCACCGTCAATCTAAAGCTATCTACCGATGGGGAGATACGTGATAATGACGCACTCAAACAGTATGAAGCTTACATCAAAAATAAGATTGAGACACCCTGGCAGGACTATTTCTTTAGTGGATCCACGGAGATTCGCAAAGAGAGTATCAGTCTCTTGATCAAGCGTCTGGACCTCTCCATCCATGAAGCTCAATATCGGGTGGTGATCATCGAAAATGCTGATATGATGAACATCCAGACCGCAAATGCTTTTTTGAAGACCCTGGAAGAACCGCCGCCCAATACTCTGATCATCCTGATCACTGAGCGGCTGCCGAAGCTCTTGCCCACCATCATCTCTCGTTGCCAGCCGCTTTATTTCAAACCCCTGTCTCAAGCTGTGACCCAAAACATCCTCTTTGAGCAGCATCATGTGGATTCGGTGGTGGCAAAAAGCGCTGCCCGTATCTCCGGGGGAAATCTGAAAACAGCCATCCGCATCGCCCAGGATAGCAGCAATAGCACTCGGGACAAGGCCTTTGATCTGATCAAAATGGCCGCTGAGAAGCAAGACTATGACTTTCTCAATCAAAGCTCAAAGCAGAGGGAAGCCGGAGATGCCATCCGCGACATGATCGCTTATATCGGCGTGATTGCCAATGATCTGGCAGTGCTAAACTATGCACCGGAAAGCATCACAAATCTGGATAAGATCGACTTTCTCAAGGGTCTGGCTCATGATGAGATAGCTGAGAGAATCCCGGATTATCTACTGAAATTGGATGATTATACCCGCAAGCTGGAAGGCAATGTGAATCCCAATTTGATCCTGTTGAATCTGTATTTGACAAGCAAAAAACTGCTAAGCCTATGAGCCAGAAGCGCCTCGCCAAAAACATCAGTGTGATGAGCATAGCTGTATTTTTCAGCCGCATATTGGGTTTGGTGCGAGATCAGGTGATGGCCTTTTTCTTTGGTGGCGGATATCTGAATGATGCCTTCAATGTGGCCTACAATATCCCCAACCTTTTGCGCAGACTCTTTGGCGAGGGGGCGCTCTCCACTGCTTTTGTGCCTCTGTACAACGAGATCGGCATCAAAAGTGGCAGGGAAAAGCAGATAGATTTTGCGCTAAACGTGCTGACTGTCCTCACGGTATTTCTGCTCTTGCTCACTATCTTGGGCATAGCATTTGCCCCCTGGATTGTGAAGCTTTTGTATCCCGGATTGGCACCTGAAACAAGTGCCGTCGCCATCAAACTCACCCGGATCATCTTTCCATACCTTTTTTTCATCGGCCTGTCCTCCACCTTCATTGCCATCTTAAATTCACATGACTATTTCTTTATGACCGGGCTTTCCAGTGCCCTTCTGAATCTGGGAATGATCGCCTGTGTCGTGATTCCATATTGGATCTGGGGTTTTAGCGCAGAGGAGCTGATCTATCCCGCGGGCTGGGGTGTGGCGCTCGGCGGCATGCTACAGACCATCATAAATTTCCCCTATTTGAAACGGGTGGGCTACCGCTTCCGGCTGGTGTTCCGCTTTGGCACAGAGGCCATGGCGACCCTCTGGAAACGCTTTGTCCCCGCCATGATAGGGATCGGCATCCGGGAGATCAATCTCATCGCCGATGCACTTATGGCCAGTTTTTTGCCGATTGGCAGCATCACCGCATTGGCCTACGGTAACCGTCTGATGCAATTGCCTTTGGGAATCTTTGCGATCAGCGCTGGTACGGCAGTGCTACCCACCTACTCACGTCTGGTAAGCAGAAAAGAGTATTCCGAGCTTTCCACCAGCGTGCGCTTCACCAGCCTCAGCCTGGTCTATATCATGCTGCCCATCACCACCCTGATCCTGGTTTTGGCACCGGATTTTGTGAGGATTCTGTTTGAACAAGGGGCTTTTGATCAAAAAGCCGTATGGATGAGTTCCCAGGCTTTGATTTTTTACTCACTGGGCCTGCTGTTTTTTAGCATGAACCAGGTGCTCACCCCACTTTTTTATGCCCATGGCGATACCAAGACCCCGGTGAAGCTGGCGGCAGCTATTGTGGTGCTAAATATCACGCTGAATTTTGTGCTGATGCTCCTTATGCAGCATAGAGGGCTGGCTCTATCCACTTCCATCACCGCTCTGATCAACTATCTGGCTCTGCTTTATCTTTTGCACAAAAAGCTGCCGGGAATTGAATTTAGCGGAATACTACCCAATATCTTCAAGAGCATTGGCATCTGCATTGTGATCTACCTGATGGCCATCGGGATCTCTCCTCTACTGCCTCAATCCGGAAAGCTGGGGCTGATCCTGAAGTCCGCCGTGATCAGCAGTTTGGCCTTTGTGATCTTTTATCTGATGGGAATACTCCTCAAGCTCAGTTATCTGAGCGAAGCAAGCAGAAATCTATGGAAACGTCTACAGCGCAAATAACACAAAAGCTGGCGATGCTGCCGGAGAGCCCGGGGGTTTATCTCTGGAAAGATGATCAGGAAAAAGTGATCTATGTGGGCAAAGCCCTCTCTTTGAAGCATAGAGTGAAGTCATATCTAACACCTGGCAACAAAGATTTGAAGACCAGAAAATTGGTTGCCAGCATCGCGGCGCTGGATTATATCCTCACAAATAGCGAGGCGGAAGCCTTCCTGCTGGAAGCCAGCCTGATCAAACTGCATCAGCCCAAGTATAACGTTCTGCTCAAAGATGACAAGCGCTATCCTTTTGTAAAAATAAGCCTGAATGAGCCCTTTCCGCGCATCTTTGTGACGCGTGATGTGGTCAAAGACGGCTCCAGATACTTCGGTCCATATACCGACGTCCGGGCGCTTCGGCGTACCTTGCGGCACTTTGAATGGCTGTTTCCCATACGGGATTGTAAGCGAAAAATCCCCATCGGTGCGGTAGTCTTTGAAAAAGCCTGTATCAACTATCAACTGGGCAAATGCAGCGCACCTTGCATCGGTAAGATCTCGCAGGGACAATATATGCTGATTGTGGACAAGCTCATCCGCTTTTTTGAAGGCAAGCACGAAGAAGTGCTAAATGAATACATCGAAGAGATGAATGCCCTCTCCCAGGAAATGCGCTTTGAAGAAGCAGCCAACATCCGGGATCGCATCCTGGCGATTCAGAAGATCCAGAAGCGGCAGACAGTATTTTACGCAGATCGGCGCAATATCGATATCATCGGCTTTTATCAGGAAGAAAAAGACGCCATCGCCCTGATATTGCGCATGCAGGAAGGCAATATCATCAATCAGGAAAACTACCCCCTCAAGAACCTCAATCATGAAACCAGAGAAAGCATCCTGGCCTCTTTTCTCAAGCTCTACTACGCTCAGAGAGAAGAACTGCCGGATGAGATCCTGCTGCCTTTTTCCCCCGAGGAATATGAAGAAATGAATTCCTGGCTGGGAAACCGTCTGATCCTTCCTCAAAGGGGAGAAAAAAGAAGGTTGCTTGCCATGGCCAAGCGCAATGCCTTTCACCTGGTAGAAGAAAAGAAACTGGCGCATCTGCGCAAAGCAAACCGAACCATCTACCCCATCCAGGAGCTCAAAGAAGCTCTGGGCTTTGATAAACTGCCTCGTAAGATCGTCTGCATGGACATCTCCACCATTCAGGGCACGGATACGGTCTCCAGTGCGGTGTTCTTTGAAAACGGCAAGCCCAAAAAGAAGTATTACCGCCACTTTATCATCCGGGATATTCAGACGCAAAATGACTATGCGGCTTTGCAGGAGACGCTGACCCGCTTCTTTTCTGAGATCGAAAAAGAGCCGGAGATGAAGCCGGATCTCTTCATCATCGATGGAGGGAAGGGGCAATTGAGCGCCACGCGTGAAGTCTTGATGAATAGCAAACACAAAGAGATCAGGATAGTCTCCCTGGCCGAGCGGGCCGAAGAAATCTTTTTGCCTGGGCATAGAGAGTCCGTGATCCTGGCCAGATCCTCTTCAGCCTTGAGACTGCTTACCGGCATCAGGGACGAAGCCCATAGATTTGCCATCAGTCTGCATCGCAAGCGGCGTAGTAAGCGCACCCTGGCCAGTGAACTGGAAGAAATCCCCGGCATCGGTGAAAGCAAGAAGTTTCTCCTGCTCAAGGAAATGGGCTCTGTCGACGCCATCAAAAAGGCTTCCATCCAGGCCATGACATCCATCAAGGGTATTGGCCCCAGCACTGCCCAAATCATATACGACTTTTTTCATAAGGAGCAATCATGAAATATCGCAAAATGCCAAAATCTCCAGACCGCCTTTCCGTACTCGGTTTTGGCTGCATGAGATTTCCCACAAATTCCGACGGCAAGATCGATGAAGATCAAAGCTATGCCATGCTGCACGAAGCCTATCAAGCCGGCGTGAACTATTATGACACCGCCTGGCCCTATCATGATGGCGAATCTGAGCCGTTTTTAGGAAGATTCCTGAGTCAGATCAACCGCAAGCAGGTCTTTGTGGCCACCAAACTTCCCTGCTGGCAGGTCAAAAGCAGAGAAGAAATGGACGACTTTCTGGCCAAACAATTGAAACGCCTCCAGACCGACTATATCGACTACTACCTTTTGCACGCTTTAAATAAAGGCAGTTGGAAGAAGATGAAGGATCTGGGCGTATTAGACTTTTTGCAAAAGGCCAAAGATGAGGGCAAGATCCGCTTTGCCGGCTTTTCATTTCATGATGACTACGCCACCTTTTCCCGCATCACCCGTGCTTGGGACTGGGATTTCACACAAATCATGCTGAACTATCTGGATACACATTATCAGGCCGGATTACGAGGATTGAAGCTGGCGGCATCCAGGAAAATGGGCGTCATCAGCATGGAACCCCTGCGAGGCGGAAAGCTGGTGAACCATGTCCCCCCGGAAGCGAAGGCAGTCTGGGCCAAAGCCAATAACACAGATAGTCCTGTGCAGCGCGCACTGACCTGGGTCTGGGACCGTCCCGAATGTAAAGTACTCCTCTCCGGCATGTCCAGCCTTCAACAAGTGCGGGAAAACATCAAGCTAAGTAAAAAGGCAAAGGTTGGGGTTCTCTCTGAAAGCCAGCTCCGGCTCTATGATAGAGTTCGCAAAGCCTATCTCTCCCGCATACCTTATCTTTGCAGTGAGTGCCGCTATTGCATGCCCTGCCCGCATGGGGTGTCCATCCCTGCGAATCTGGGGCAATATGCAGAAGCCATGATGTTTGAAAATTTCGCTTCAAACAAACATGACTATCTGAGCCTTATACCCAAAGAAGCCCGGGCCGACAAATGCATCCAATGTGGTGAATGTCTGTCCAAGTGCCCCCAACACATAGATATACCAAAATTGATGAAAGTGATTGAAGACTTTTATCAAGATTAATAGATCAAATTTCCGCTGGAATATGGCCAAAGAGCTTTATACTGTCTTAAGACAAGAGAGGTAAACAATGTCCAAAGAATATATATTGATCACCGATATCGGATCCACCACCACCAAGGCGATCCTGATTGATAAAATGCAAGGGAAACTGATCGGCATCGAGCACGCGGATACCACCGTGGAAGAGCCAAAGAGCGATGTGTCAATCGGCATCTATCAGGCCACAAAGGCCCTGCAGGAGAAGCACGGCATTCAGCTTTTGGCATCTGTAGCTGAGCCTGCCAAGCTGAGTTTTTCAGCAAATGTGAATTACCACGCCACCAGCAGTGCCGGAGGAGGCCTGCAGATTTTGGTGATCGGACTCACCCTCTTTGATAGCGCCAGCAGTGCCAAACGGGCTGCTTACGGTGCGGGAGGCGTGATCCTGGATGTCTTTGCCATCAACGACAGACGTAGCGCTCTGGAGCAAATGCTGAGCATGCGCAATCTGCGGCCGGATATGATCCTGCTCAGTGGCGGGATAGACGGTGGAGCGATCGCCTCGGTGCTGAGATTGGCCGAGATCCTACGCATCGCCAAGCCGCTGCCAAAATTTTCCACTGAAGCCAGGATTCCTACTATTTATGCCGGAAATCAAGATGCCGTAGAGATGATCAAGCGCATGATCTCTGCTGATTTTGATCTGCATATTTTGCCCAATCTGCGCCCCAAACTCGATGCAGAAAATCTCAAGCCCAGCCAGGATAAGATCCAGGAACTCTTTATGGAAAACGTGATGGAGCGCGCGCCGGGTTACAACAAACTCAAGGAATTGGTAAACAGCCAGATGCTTCCCACCCCTGCCGGAGTGCTGAGATCCATCCTCAGCCTGGGAGAAAAGCGCGAGCTGGATCTCATCGCTTTTGATATCGGAGGCGCCACCACAGACGTCTTTACCAGGATCAATGGTCACTATCAAAGAACGGTCAGTGGCAACCTGGGCATGAGCTATAGCGCTTTGAACATCATGAAGGAAAGTGACATTGAGAACCTTAAATCACTATTGCCAAAGCAGGTCTCGGAAGCGGAGATTCGCAACTATGTGGGCAATAAAACCCTATATCCCACGCTCAATCCCCAGACAGAGATAGAGTATAGAATAGAGCATGCGCTGTCCAAAGCAGCTATCAAGCTATCCTTTGTCCAGCATCAGGATATGCATTACAATACAGAAAAGGTGGGCTATCTGGATGTGCTCAAAAACAGTGTGAAAGATAAGTATGAAGAGAAGTTTGAATACATTGAAAACGAGCAAAAGCACTGCTTTTATCCCAGCGATATCAGCCTGGTGATCGGAGCCGGCGGCGTTTTTGCTCATGCTCAAAATACAGCTCAATGTATAGATATGCTGATCGGCGGCTTTGAGCCCTCAGGGATCACAGAGCTGGCTATCGACCGTCACTTCATCTCCCCGCATCTGGGCGTCTTGATGGATACCGAACAAGAACTGGCCACGAAGCTTTTGGAAGATGAATGCCTGCAAAGCCTTGCGCTTTACATTCGCCCCCATTTCCCCAAAAAATCCGGCATCAAGGTGTTGGAGCTGATTCCGTCTGATGGTAAAAAGCGGATGATTAAAACAGATGAGTTTATCCTCCTCCCTGCCCAGGCTAAACAGGAGCTCATCCTGAGGCCTGCTAAGAAATGCCTCTTGCAGGGCTCGGATCAGGAGCAGAAAGTGGTCACAGACCTGCCCGTGATCATTGATACCAGACGTGAGCGGAGTATTTACGACTCCAAGGTGGAAGCCGCCTTGCAGCTTTATACAGATAGCCCCGAGCCTGATGGCATCCCGCATTTTGGCAACGACAACAAGCCCAAAAGCGCCGACTATCAGCGTGATGTGGAGCTTCCATATCATGGCGACATCCTCAAAGCCCTGGGTGACCAGGTCTCCCCCGATGACATTGTGGCCGTGAACCGTTACAACCCACCCAGATTGTATGTGATCAATTCATGTTCGGCCAAGCAGGACGCTACGGAAGAAGAGATCCGTGCAAATATAACGGTGCAGCCGGGTGAGCGAATAGATTTTGAGCAGATCCTGATGCATCCTCTCCCCCGTGCCCGTCACAATATGCCTTTCCGCTCTCCGGTGCGTGGCAAGGTGGAATTCATCGACTTCAAGACCGGCTTGATCGTTGCTTCTGAGATTCAGGATTACTCCTCAAAGCCTGTCACGATCAATCTGGCGGACAAAATGGCATTGCCTGCCAAAAAGATTCACTGGTATCTGAAAAAGAATGTGGGGGATTTTGTTTATCAGGGTGATATGCTGGCTCAAAAGCTCTCTACACAGCAGATTGCGATGGCGCAGTCCCCCACCACGGGTGAGATCATCAGTTACGATCGCAAGACTGCGAAGATGACTATCCAATACAAAGCCAAGCCTCACAATTACTATGCCCATGTACCCGGTAATGTGAGCAGAATCGAAGAGGGCAAGGCCATTGAGATCTCCTACACCGGAGAAAGGCTGGAGGCCAGCATAGGCTGGGGTGATCCGAATCACGGTAAACTGCTCTGGCTGGCTGAGCCCGGCAGTAGGTCAATCCCCCAGGGAAGCATAGTGGCCCTGGGATATCAGCCTGACATCATAGAGATCAAGCGCTTGGCAGATAGCGGAGTCAGGGGCATCATCGCCGCCTCTGTGGCCGAAGCTGACCTGGTGCAATATCTGGGGTATGAGCAGGGCGTGATCAATACCGGTTTTGAGGCTATCCCGTCCACCTTGATCCTTCTGCAGGGATTTGGCGAGTTGCCCTATAGTGCCGTTCAGAGGGCTTTCCTTCAAGATCAGGATGGCAAAGATTGCCTGCTGGAACCGCATACACGGATTCGGGCAGGAGTGCTGCGCGCCAGCATCAATGTCATCCACAAATAATCTTATGGATTATCAATGCTGAAAACTCCGTCATTTGCCCGTGAACGGCAAGAGCGCCTGAAAAGGACCATCGACATGGTCACGCGGCTCTACGTGTACAATCTCAAGGATGACGACGAGATCAGAGCCAGTGAGATCGGCATCCTCTATTCACTGTTGACCAATCTCTTTGCCCAGGTGGATGTATCCTGGGAGTCCTACGTAAGGCAGATCATGGAGACTCCTTACGAGATCGAGGATGTGCTGACCCATCTGGATAGACATCTCTCGCCTTTTGACAAGATACGTCTCTTGCAATCCCTGGTAATCATGGCCAAGAGCGAAAGCGACTTTGCGATCTCGGAAATCACGGAAATCATGGAACTCAGCAAAAAGCTGAATGTCTCCTCAGATTCCTTTTTGCCTCTGATAGACCATTTTGAGCACAACCGCAGCGGTCTGGTGAGCGTCCCCTGCCGCCACCACCTGAGCCACCTCCGGCACTCTGTCTTTTCGGACTACGTGGTCTTCGGCTTCGGTGCTGCAGCAGACATCTCTTTTCGCAGTGAGGATCTCAGCCCCTATGAATGCGCCCTCTTTGCCATTGATAAAGACCTCTTTGTCAGTGTGCCCACCAGCAGCACTGTACTGATCAATTCCCAAGTCCCTGAGCATAACTCCATCATTCTGCTGAGCCCGGATGTCGTGATCAGCCTGGGCGGACACGACTATTCATATAACTGTCTGCAAAAGCTATACCTCCGGCGCGACGAGACTGATGACATCGTCTTTCGCAAAAGCAATTACGACTTTATCATCCACAAGGATAAAAACGACTACATCCTGGTGGTAAACAGCGGTTCCGTGGCGCTAAACGGACGTGAGATGATGCACAACCGTCGCTATGAGATCCTCTTTGATGACACTCTGCAGATCCGGGGCTACGCCCCCTTCCATCTGGGCATGGTGACAGAAAGTCGCAGTAGCATCGGAGTGGATGATCACATCCCTGCCAAACTCTATATCCATCATGAAAGAGGCTATTTTAGCACTGCTCGGGAAGACGGGGAAAATAGCATCGCTGTGATTGAGCTGAGAGGAGAAACATACCACGTGATGCCACCCAAAAAGGGATATCGGATCTTTGTGAACCGGAAAGCGGTGACCGAAGCCACTTCCATAAAACTGAATACAGACATCATCACTATCGAAAAGCGCAACTACCGGCTGAATAGCTTTTATGACCTGATCGAGACCCCCTTTGAGATCCAAAGCCTCACCGTCACAGATATAAAGCACTTTTTCCCTGATGGCAAGCTCGCTCTGGATTCCGTATCTTTTGAGGCCACCAAAGGCCAATTGGTGGCGATCATGGGGCAAAGCGGTTGCGGCAAGTCCACGCTCACCAAAGTGCTCTCCAGTGAGATCAATCCCACTTACGGGAAGATTGCCATCGACGGTCACAATATCTATTCCAATCTCAATTTCTATCTGGAACACCTCGCTTATGTGCCCCAGGATGACCTGCTCTACCCAAATCTCAGTGTCTATGAAAACCTCTGGTACCGCCTGCGTCTGAGGATGCCCAAACTGCAGAAAGTTCAGATTGATCAAAAGGTTAGAAACATCCTCTATGAAGTCAAGCTCAGCCAGCACAGCGATACCATCGTGGGTGACTTTAAGGCCAAAAACCTCTCCGGTGGTGAGCGCAAGCGCCTCAATATCGCCCTGGAACTGCTCTTTGAGCCCACCATCATTGTTTGTGACGAACCCACCAGTGGCCTTTCTTTCAATGACGCCGAGCAGATCATCGACATCCTGAGCAAACTCTGTGAACAGGGCAAAATCGTAGTCATCACCATCCACCAGCCAAATAGCAGCATCTACCGCAAGTTTGACCGCGTGATGATGATGGACATGGGCGGCAGGATAGCCTATTATGGTACCCCGGCGGATAGCTTTGCCTATTTTGATGAAGAGCTGCAATCCATCAGCATCAAGAAACACGAGATCGATACCAAGCGCCACCTGCTCACCTCAGACTATTTTTACGACATCATCACTTACCCTGAGTATGACGAAAACGGCCAGCTCGTCTATGAGCAATTGCAGAAACAGGTGCAGGCCAAGCGCAGGTTTCCCCCTGAGTATTGGCGTGACAAGTTCAAGCGTAAGATGCTCTTTGAGATGATACAGAGTGATGTGCCGGATTCATCCGCGCAGGCTTCCGCGCCCCGCCGACTCAAAAAGAAGCTGGATTACAAAAGCTATCTGGTGAGTCTGGCCGCCTTCATCTCTCGCAGCTTCAGGATGAAATTGCGCAACCGCACCAATAGTTTCATCACCTTCATCGAGGCGCCCCTACTGGCTTTGATGATCTCTTTTATCTTGCGCTACACCGTGACCGAGAGCTATTCTTATCATGATAACAACAATATCTTTATCTACATATTTGTATCCATCATAGCCTTTATATTCTTAGGGATGTCAAACTCGGTGGAAGAGATCCTCAGCGAGCGCAATATCATCCAGCGTGAGCGCCTGATGAACCTCAAAATGAGCAGCTATCAGATCTCAAAGCTGATCACCCTCTCCTTTTTTGGCCTCATTCAAGCTCTGCTATATCACATCGTGGCTTCGCTGGTGCTGGGTATTCGTGGCCTGGACGGCCTCAGCATCGGCTATTTCTTCCTTGCCTCCCTGATAGGCAATTCGATCGGCCTGCTGATATCAGCCTTCATCAAGGAAAACCGCGCCATCATTAATCTTTTGCCCCTGATCCTGATTCCGCAGATCATCTTCGGTGGTGCAGTCATAGATTTTGAGCGCATGAACCGCGATCTCAAGCTCTATGACAAACACCCCATCCCGGAAGTGGTGCAGACCATTCCATCACGCTGGATATTTGAAGGACTCGCCACGGCCTATGCCAAAAACACCAAGTTTCACCGTGCTTTGAGCCGGATCCAAAAAAAGGAATTGACATATTTACAGGATTACAGGAATGCTACAATCAGTTACGATGAGTATCAAAAGCGGCGCTCTGAGGTGTATTATGCCAAGACCGCTGTTGCCGAGAAATGGGACCCGAACCTGATCCTGAATAACTATCTGAATTCAGCAGTTAGCATGATGGACGGCAAGGTCTTAAACGATAAACGTAACGAATTTTTGTCCAGCTACAAGCTGTTGGGAAACAGCAGCTTTCGTACCTGGAATTTCAATGCCCTGGTGATCTTGCTCTATGCCCTGGCACTGAATTTGATTACCTGGATTAAACTGAAGTTTTATTTCAAAGAATAAGGAGTATAGTTATGAAGACCCGGATCCTCATCGTGATAGGAATCCTGCTGGTGCTCAGCATCACTGCCTGTAAGCCCAAAAGTGAAAATACACCAAATTCTGAGGTCAGCCAAGGCGTCACCACCTTTGCACCCCTGCCTTCTTTTAAGGAAGTGTATGCCGCCCTGGATCAGATCCAGGTGAAGGACATCAGTGCCGCCGTGCCTGCTTCCGTATACAAAACCCAAAATCAGGAAGAGATCAGAAATGCTTTTTCTCTTGGGTTGTTAACGGCTGATGCCGTACTCGCCGCCAAAGGCAGAAACAAGACCAAGCTCAGCGATATCTCTGCTCAGATGATGAATCTCACGAGCCTGTTGGGTCTGGAATCCGAAGTCAACCGCCTCGGTGATGAGATGAAGAGCATGGTTGAGAAAGATGATTGGGAGAATCTGGACAAGGCTCTGGATTTTCACAAAGCTGACGTGGAAAGCAAGCTCTGGGAAAGTGAAAACTTTGATAACTACACCCTGATGCTTTTGGGCGGATGGATCGAGGCTGCAAACAGAGTATCCTGGCTGCTGCACGAAGATTACCAGCCTGAGCGCACAAAGGTGCTGGTTCAAAAAGGCACATTCAATAGTCTTCTTCAAAATATGGAGCAGATTTCCACCAGCCACATCGTTGAACAAGAAGTCTTTGGGAAGACCCTGACTCTGCTCAAAGAAGTCAAGACCGTGATCGACAAAGACCAAAACGGCATTTACACTAAAAAACAATTGCAAGAGATAGTCAGCAAAACTGACGAGATCAAAATCGCTTTTCAAAAGTAGCGATGCTATGGGATTCA
>CAZWUD010000011.1:0-15448 GCA_964637055.1 uncultured Candidatus Cloacimonadota bacterium | reverse complement strand
TTGTCTGAAGATAGTATTTAGCTGAAGGATGTCCGGAGTGGTGTGCACAGTGGGGAAGTCCTGTCCCATTATTTTGTAGCCCGAAGTGCCGATCCAGGCCGCTGAAATTCCTTGTTTTTGAAGCATCTGATAGAGCATCAGGCTACTGGTGGTCTTTCCATTGGTCCCCGTCACACCAAAGAGCTTCATCCGGGAACTGGGATCATCAAAATAGAGCTTGGCATACAGCGCTGCTGCTTTGCGGCTGTCTGTCACCTGAATCTGCACATTGCCCTTTTCGCCGATGATCAGCGAGGCAGCTTTTTGCTTTGCATCATCAATAAAATCATGCCCGTCAAAGCTTGCACCTTTGATGGCGATGAAGGCGTCACCGCTCTTCAGATCACGGTTATCCGTGACGGGGCGGGGCAGCCTTAGATTGGCGTCCTGCACTCTGTCAGCGATGAGTATCTGATGGCTTTGATACAGATCAATGAGTCTTTTGATCACAGCGAGGCCTCCAGTAAACACAAACTCTCGTTGCTGATTCGGGATCCGGGTAAAACTGATTGTTTACGCACTATTCCCGAGCCCACAATTCTTACCGGCACCCCCTGCTCTGCGGCGGACTTCAGCGCTTTGCGCAAGGTGAGCCCAACCAGATCTGGCATTGTTCCCGCCGAAATCGGTTCAAGCGATGAGTCTTTACTGCGGCCGATTTTGAGGGTGATGGGGTGGTGCTTGTCCACCGTTACACCGGGTTTAGGATATTGATTGACCACCACCGATGCGCTGTCTGGCCCTTCGATCTTATACAAAAAGCCATACTGGTTCAGGCAGCGTTCTGCGCTTTGGATGTTCATCCCGGTGAGGTCCGGCATCTTCAGGGAGGTCTGCAAGAGCCGTTCATTATATGGTAGTATCTTACAATCCGGCATGAAGAGGATGTTTTCCACGATCTTTTTGAAAGTGGGAGCAGCGCTCATCGAGCCGAAGCGGTAGTAATGGCTGGGTTCATCAAAAAATATCACAATCACCATCTGCGGATCCTCTATCGGGAAGATACCGGCGAAGATGGCATTGTATTTGTCACTGGCATAACCTCTGATGCCTTCCAGGGTTTTCTCAGCAGTTCCAGTCTTGCCACCAACGCTGATGTAGTCCATCTTGATATGAGTAGCGGTGCCGTCATCCACCACATCCTGGATGTAGGAAAGCATGGTATCGCTGGCAGCCTTGGATGATACCTGGCGGAGCACAGAGGGCTCATAGCTCTCGACCAATTCGCCCTGTTCATCACGCAAGCTGTCGATGATATGAGGTCGCATCATTCTGCCGCCGTTTGCCAATGCACCGTAAGCAGCGGCCAGTTGGATTGCGGTCACAGAGATTGATTGACCAAAGGAAAGTGAATGAAGGGAGTATCCGTCCCAGTTATCGAGCTTTGCAAAGAGCCCGCTTGATTCTCCATAGAGATTCAGGGCGGATTTTTGCCCAAAGCCGAGGGATATATATTTCTCATAAAGTTTGGCTTTGCCCACTCGTTCTGCAATCTTGGCCACGCCCACGTTGCTGGATTTGGCAATAATGCCGCGCACCGTGAGAGGCCCATAGTCATGCGTATCGGTAATCACCCGCCGTCCCACCTGATAGCGCCCGCATTCAAAGAGTTCGGTGGGTCTCACCAGCTTGTCTTCAAGCGCAGGCAACACACTAAAGGGTTTGAGCGTGCTACCGGGCTCAAACATGAAACTGGCCGGGATATTGGATTTTGTGCGCAAGACGTTGGGATCTTCATTCTTATCATTTGCAGAAATACCGGCCAGGGCCAGGATTCTGCCGGTCTTGGGCTCCATCACCACTGCCCCGGCATGAGCTGCGTTATATTTTTTTAGACCATCGTTGAGAGCACTTTCCACGATTTGCTGAATATCGGCATCTATCGTGAGATACAGGTTTTGGCCATGTTGAGGTCTCTTTTCATGCAGATCAGGGTAGGGCATAGGCTTGTTGTTTGCATCCAGCACCACTTCACGCCATCCGTATTCTCCACAAAGTGCTTTGTCAAATGTGGCCTCTATGCCGCTGATTCCGGAGAGTTTGTAAAGTGACTTGCTGCCGGTCATGGGGTCATGCCCATCGGATTCTTCTTGTACCGAGCCCAGGAGCCTGCCGGCCAGGATGCCCTTGGAATAGATCCTGCGCATAGAGGAAAAGTTTTGAATCAAGCCGGGCAAACGTTCTTGGGCAAAAAACCGCACAATCCTGTCTAATTCGGCTTCGCTGATTTTGTTTGAAATCTGAATGGAGGAGTTCTTATTGCCCATGTTCAGGCGTTTCATTACTGTGGATTTGGACAGAGAGCTGTTTTCGGAAATTGCTGCCGCCACCATGTCAAATGCTTCGGACTGAGACATTCCATTTCGCTTGGACCAACTGGTGATGGTCGAGCGATCCAGATCAATCTGATAATAGCTGATGCTACTGACCAGGAGCTTCCCATTTGCGTCATATATGCCACCCCGACGGGGGATCAGGATGTCTTTGTTTGGGATATAACGCACTCTGCGTAAATACGCAAAATTGAAGGGATCCAAGATCTGGATGCAAAACAGATAGGCACTCCACAAGAGTACTACTGCCGCAAAGATACCAACTAACAGGTAGTAGCGCGAGCGCATGAGATCAATCAGGAATGATGTTTACGTTTTTTGCTTCTGCTCGGGTAGCAATCAGATCAATGATGCAATAGCCGCTTTTTTCTTGCTTTTCAGAAGGCTCGTGGACATAGATGATGCGCCCTTGTTCCTGATTTGGGACAAACTGGCTCATCTCCACTCGCACGAGTGAAGCGATGTGACGACCGCTTCTGAGGTCATCATGCTCCACCAGCAGCTCGGTATTGATGTTCTTCTCGGCATTAAAGGTCTTTTCCGTCTCTGCCAATCTGCGTGTGTAGCAGACGATCTTGTTGTTATTCACAAAGTTCAAAAAGCTGCATGCTATTCCCAGTATGACCAAGCTGATGATCTTTCCTCTCATTTTTCCCCCATTTTTCTTTCCGCTACCCGCAATTTGGCACTGCGAGAGCGGATGTTGTTTTTGATTTCCTCTGCGTCCGCTGTCAGAGGTCTTTTACTAATTATCTTTATTCTGCTTTTATGATTGCAGATACAATTGATGATTGCCGGCGGGCAGATGCAATCCTGTGCCGCCAGTTTGAAGGTGTTTTTCACGATGCGGTCTTCCAGAGAGTGGTAGCTCATCACCACAATGCGAGCAGCAGGATTCAGCAGATTGATGGCATCATTCAGCACGTAAGTCAAAGCGTCCAGCTCAGCGTTTACCTCGATCCTGATCGCTTGAAAGACCCTTACCTTGCTCTTCAGAGATTCCTTGCTGCCGATGCCGACTACAGATTCTATGATCCCGGCCAGTTCTTTTGTGCTGCTGATTTCTCTCTCTGCACGCGCATTTTCGATCGCTCTGGCGATTCTGCCGGAAGCGGAATCCTCTCCATATTCTTTGAGGATTCTTTTTAGCTTTTCAAAAGGATAGTCGTTGATGACGTCTTTTGCACAAAAGTCCTGATCCTTATCCATGCGCATATCCAGCGGAGCGTCTTTGTCAAAGCTGAAGCCGCGGGCTGCATTGTCCAATTGATGCGAAGAAACTCCCAAATCAAAGAGAATGCCGTCGATGCTCTTTACCTTATTATACGCCAGCTGAGTCCTCAAATCTCGGAAATTTGCCTTAATCAGCGTGACGGGATAGCCTTTCAGAGTCTGAGAAGCTTCTGCAATCGCCTGCTCATCCTGATCAAAGGCAAAGAGCCGGATCTCTGGATTTGCCCTCAGCATAGCCAGAGAATGTCCACCACCGCCCAGCGTGGCATCCACATAGATCCCGCCGGCTTTCAGCCGAAGCAGATCTATGCAGGTCTTTTCCATGACAGGCTGGTGGTATTTGCTCATAATTGATAATCCTCGCTGCTGAAGGTCTGACGATGGGATTGCAATTTGCTCTTGCGGACCTGGGTGTAAACCTCAGGATTCCACAGTGAAATATAATGCCCTTCACCTTTAATGATCACTTTGTCATCAATGCCGACTTCGTCCAAGAGCATATCGTGAATTCTCACTCTGCCCGGTCCTTCCAGGGGTTGCTCCATCATGGCAAAATCGATCAACTGCGTGCGCAATTGTTTTGACCGATCATCACCACCTTTCAGACGCTCCAGCGTGCTCTTCCAAGAGTCCAGGGGGTAGATGGCAATGGTGTTATTCGGTCCCAAGGTGATGACCACAGAGCGAAAGGCTTCCTCAGCAAATTTCTTCTTGAAGCTGGCCGGTATGATTACGCGCTGCTTGTTCACCGAGTTTTCAAATATTCCTAAAAATTCTCCTGACATTGGACTACCTTTTTCACTGGTTTTGAGCGTTTCGTGAGCTTTTCGCTATTAAACCTGTCAAGCGAGCAACTCGTTTTGACTAATATTGAGTTTATCTGAGCTATTCTGAGCTCCTGTGACACTCTTATGACACTAGTCTTTTCTTGTCAAGCGCTAATTGAACTATTTTAGGTTTTTTCTGTTGCTATTTAGCCACAACCGCAAATTCTGCCTTTATAAACAAAAACACATCAATTAGATAGGTAGCTCTAAGGGAAAAGCTGTTTTAAAGGGAAAATAAATGCACATCCGGCAAAATCCTCAGACTAAACGCAGAATTTTGCAGCAGCTTGTCTCAGCGTCACTCGTCCCCGATAGCGCAAAATCAAAGCCTTTTAAAACATGTCAGCAAAAAGATAGCTTCATCTCGCGATGATGCTCTACCCGGAGGATGATCATGAGATAATGTCATGATGAGAGTGGAAGAGTTTTTAGGGAAAGAATGCGGTTGAGTAAAGATTTTTAGCAACTTTATCTCAGCCCCATGAAAAATTCTGCCGAGGCACCAGAGATTTGCACCACAAAGGCTATCCGGGGCATTTGGGCTTTGCACAAAATTCTTGACAGGATAATAACATAAAGTTTAAAGTGAATAAATGAAAAAGAAATTCAAAGCCGTTTCAAAAGAAGAGATTAGCTTGCTGTCGAAGCTAAGCGAAGAGCTTTTTGTCTTGTCGATGAAAGAGCGAAAGGCAGCAGTGGAAAAGATGCAAGATCTGGCTGAAAACCGGGGTTTTTCACGGCAGAAGATGCTTTATGCAAATGTGATGAGCAGAGTGGGAGAGCATTACGCCCGAAGCAACGATTTAGAAAAAGCCATCAAGATATTTGAAGATCTGATCGAATATGGAAAGCGGCATAAGATTAAAAGGGTTTATACCAATGCTCTGGCAAACAGTGCTTTGTGTCAGGCTCAGACCGGCAAGTATTTGGAGGCCATTGATACCTGGAAAGAGTTATTGCCCCAACTGCATGACGTGGAAAGGCGCATTGCTATATTGGGCAATATCAGTGCTGGCTACGGTTATATCGGAGATGCGTGCCAGACCCTGAAATACGGTTTTGAGGCAATTGCTCTGGCTGAAGAGAGTGATCTGGAAAGATTGACTGTATCTGCGCTGATTAATGTCGGCACAGCATACAATGCTGATTCATTGTATCAAAAAGCGCTTGATATTTGGCTGAAAGCTCTGCCGATTGCCGAAAAATATAAGGAATACCGCAGTTTATACAACATCGCAAATAACCTGTGTCTGGCATACAACGAGTTAGAAGATAAGGACAATGCCCTGGAATTTGCTTTTAAAAGTCTGGAAAACCGAAAACTATACGGTCATGAGAATGAATTGGCTACTCCATACAACAATATCGGTGCCATCTATGAAAGCGCCGGTGACCTCGATGAGGCTTTGGAGTATTACCAAAAAGCGCGAGATATCTATGCCCAGTTTGAATACCCTTCCGGATACGCAAACTGCATTACAAACCTTGCTTCGATATTCTTTAAAAAGGGCGACCTGGACACTGCCTTGAAGCATCTGGATGATGCTCTTGAGATCAATAAAGCTTCAGACGCCACCTATGTGGGGCAACGCATAACAGGCCTTTTTGCCAAGGTCTATGCTGCGAAGGGCGACTATAAGAAGGCTTTTGAATGTCAAAAGGAATCGATCGATTCTTTATCTAAAAGTCTTGAAGATCTCAAGCAGAATAGCATTACCAAGAGTGAGGCCGATTATTACAGAAATAAGATCGAGCTTCAAGCAGTGAGGTACCAAAAGCAAAACAGAGAGCTAAAAAAGAAAAACAGGATCATCCGTAAGGCCACTCAAGAACTTGAGCAATCAAACTTTATGCTCTCGGACACTGTGGAAGTCTTAAATTGGTTGCTCGCTGTGATAACACATGATCTGCGGGCTCCGTTGGGGAACTATAACCGCATGCTCGGCATGATGTTAAATGGAGAGATTGATGTCAGTGAGCATCAAGATATTCTCAAAAGCCTGCAAGCGGGTAGCTCAAACCTCTTTAAACTGGTGGATAGTATGCTGGATGGAATACGCCTGCAAAAGAAGAAGATGTCTGTGGAAGTGCAATTGGAACGGGCAAATATCGTGCCTCTGCTGCAATCAGCATTTTTGATTTATCATCCCATTGCCCTGCAGAAACGCATCAATCTGCAGCTTGACTTGCCCGCCAAAAATATCGTGGCCTATATCGATCAAGATCTGTTTAGGATCGTGGTGCGCAATCTTTTGAATAACGCACTCAAATTTACTTCCGAAAAAGGCTCTGTAAACCTGACCGTGAAAGAGGAAGCTTCAGGGGTCAGACTCTCTGTTTCAGACACCGGATACGGGATGAATAAGGCAGCCATTACAGCCATTGAAAAGGGGGATGTTTTCGCCATACAGAGGGCTAAAAATCAGGATGGATACGGTATGGGGCTTGCCCTGTGCCAAGATGCTCTGAAAAAGATGAATAGCAAGATTTCTGTCGAGAGCGAGCTGGGGAAAGGGACATCGATCAGTATATGCTTTCCAATTGCCCCTAAGTAGGGGATTACTGCTGATTCAAAGCCCTGGACGGGGATATATCGGGCATAGTCACTTCCTGATAAAATGGCGGAGAGTCAGGGATTCGAACCCTGGGTACCCGCAAGGATACAACGGTTTTCGAGACCGCCCCGATCAACCGCTCCGGCAACTCTCCGCTTGGGTATTCAACGTTTGTTTCGAAAGAAATCTGTCAAGATCAAAGAGCATTCCTCAGCCAGCACACCTCGTTTGATCTCAGGTCTGTGGTTAAATCTCTTATCCTTTAGGCTGTGGTATATAGATCCTGCTGCTCCGGCTTTGGGATCAGCACATCCATATACCACCCGCCCCACACGGCTAAGGATTATCATGCCGCTGCACATCAGGCAGGGCTCGAGAGTGATGTAAAGCGTACATTCCTGCATATGTTTCAAACCGAGGGACTGAGCTTGATCCAAGATCAGTTTTTCGGCATGGGCCAGAGGATTCTGGAGCTGACGGGTCCGGTTGTGGTCTTTCAGGATGAGTTCGCCATCCTTCACCAGGCATGCGCCTACCGGAATTTCATCCTCGGCAGCGGCTTTTTGAGCTTCTGCCAGGGCAATCTTCATGAAGGAAACGTCGGTCATGGAGACACGAATTTATGGATCCTGGCTTTGGAAATCTTGTTCTGCATCCAGCTCTCAAACCAATTTGGATCCAATTGTTTGACATAGAGCCTGCGCAGCTCAGAGCTGTCCAGCCTGGCCTTTTTGTCCGGATAGTAAGCTCTAGGTATGAGGATGATGTAGTAGCCGTTCAGGCTGCAGGCCTCGGGTTTCTTTTTGCCGAGGTAACGCTCCAGGGCTGTGATATAGGCGATGTCCAGACTGTGCCCTTCATAGAGGCTGAAGACCCCACCGCGATAGTAATGCTTGACCTGGTAATCTCCAGCGTTTTCATCTATTCTTAGCTCAGGATGCAAATCTATCCAGGCCTGGGCTTTTTGCCTGGCCAAAAG
Organism: uncultured Candidatus Cloacimonadota bacterium; assembly: GCA_964637055.1. GTDB lineage: Bacteria > Cloacimonadota > Cloacimonadia > Cloacimonadales > Cloacimonadaceae > UBA5456. The sequence continues at coordinate 7,482 of CAZWUD010000011.1, read as the reverse complement.
ATTCTTTCTGCTGGCGAGTAACTCCTCAACGATCTGATCTCTGACATCTGCCAGTGGCTGCACTCTATGAACCATGTTTTCTGTGAGATACACGATAATCCAGCTACCACTGATCGTGGAGTAAATCGGGTCCAGATAATCGCCCTTTTTGCGAGTGTACAATTGCGCATTCACCTGCTCCACGATGCTGAGATCCGGGTGCCAGATGTCATTCAGTCCCAGTTTAGGATGGCTGTGAAGCTCCATATCCAATTCTACGGCTGCGCCTGCCATCCCGACGTCTTCTGCCAGGGTTTTGAATCCCATTGCCTGGCTATAAAAAGCGTTGATCGTAGCCGGGGCCAGGACTGGAGGGATCTGCAAGGCTCTGTAGCTGATCATGGACTTGGTGCGTTGTAGCTTTTGATATATGCTATAGCCATGTCCCACAGGGATAGGCTTGCTATAGCCATTATCCGGCAGGTATTCCAGTATGTCCAAAAGTGATTGATCCAGGTGTTCCACTCTCACAAATCCGGGGTTGAGAATCTTGAGTCCCGGGATCTGCTCCTGTCTTTCAACGAGGGCAGTATCAAAGCTCTTGCCCTGGCTGATCTCTTTGTAGATGCTGTCCGTAACGGCCTTGCTGTGGATCCGGTCGGCTTCTTCGGGCTCTACAAACAGGCTGAAGTATTGCAGGCCAAAGATAGGCGCCATGGCAAAGTTTTCCAGATTCTTTTGGTAATAAGCTTGGATCTCGTTGTCACTCAAAATCGGCTTCATATCTGCCGGATCAAAGACCAGGAGGTCAAAGTCCGCCTTGCTGACGGCGATCTTTGCGATACGTTTGGAGTGGCGGGATTTCTGCACTTCTTCATCGATTAGCTCTTCTTTGAGCTTTTGGATGGGGATGTAATAGTTGTAAAAGTTCTCACGTACGGGCTGCATATTCACCGGGCTATCGTAGCGCACAGATTGGGAATAGAGGTTGCGGTCAAACTTACCGTTTACTTTTAGGGCCGGACTGTCTTTGAGATATGGTGGGACGGTATTCATCAGGCTGTCGATCACTTCCTGCTCCGTCACGCTGATGCCATAGCGCTTAAAGTGCTCTTCCAGGATCACGTGCTTGGTGATGTTGTCCCAGGTTTCGTTGAAGATGGCCACCTTCTCCTCGCTACTTGGCGTGCGATTTGTTCTCATCTGAAAGTTGGCAGTGTGGCCTTGATATGAGCGCACAAAATCCGGATAGGATATGCGTTGGCCGTTGATGATAGCTGCGCTGTCCCTCCTGGGGCCGGAGCAGGAAGCCAAAATGATGCCGGTGAGTATTAAGAAAAGAATGCGTTTCATGATTCTCCCAAAATGTCTTTTTGTATCTCAGAGAGGAGCTGCCATGCCCCGATGGGGCTGGTATCCTCCAGATCTAGTTCTTTGATTCTTTGTATGATGTCTTCATGCGCGCTGGCTTTGTCAATCATTACTTCAAAGATTTCCAATTGGGGCGTGGTGGATGCCAGCTTTTTGCGCAGGTTTGCCGTGAGTCCTTGCGGACTTATCTCATGTTCTTCCAGGTTTCTCAGGATGTCCTTCGCCCGGCGGATCACTTTGTTTGGGATTCCGGCCAGGCGTGCCACCTGGATGCCATAGCTTTGATCTGCACCACCCCGCTCAATCTTGCGGATAAAGATCATCTGCTCGTTGTAAAGCTTCACGGCCACGTTGTAGTTCTTGATCTCAGCATAGATGCTTTCCAGCTCGGTGAGCTCGTGGTAATGTGTGGCAAAGAGGGTGAGTGCCTTGATCTGGCAGTGGATTTGCTCTATGATAGCCCAGGCCAGGCTCAATCCGTCAAAAGTGGAAGTCCCGCGTCCTATCTCATCCAGCAGGATCAATGACTTATCTGTGGCAGAATTTAAGATATTGGCGGTCTCGATCATCTCCACCAGGAAGGTGCTTTGTCCCTGAGCCAGATTGTCAGACGCTCCCACTCTGGTAAAGACTCGGTCAAATATGGGCAGGCGCATGGTTTTAGCAGGCACAAAGGAGCCCATCTGAGCCAGGATCACAAGCAGCCCGACTTGCCTGAGATAGGTTGACTTACCGGCCATGTTTGGTCCGGTTATCAGGGCAACCAGGGTGTCAGGATAGTCCAGGTGGGTGTCATTAGGGATAAATTCGGCCTCGCCCATCAGTTTCTCAATCACAGGATGGCGGCCGTCTTCTATATAGAGGTCGCGCTCCTGGCAAAACTCAGGACGGCAGTAACGGTTTTGCCAGGCCAGATGAGCCAGGGCGCTGAAGGTATCGATCTGAGCAAGCACTTCTCCGAGATGCTGCAAGCGGGGCAGATGCGTGGCCAGCTCACTGCGAAGCTCTTTGTAGAGCTCGTATTCCAGATTCTTGATCTTCTCTTCGCTGGATAGGACCTTGGCCTCAAATTCTTTCAATCTGGGTGAGATGTAACGCTGTGAATTGACAAGAGTCTGCTTTGCTATATAGTAATCAGGCACTTTATCTTTGTGAGCGGCAGTGACTTCCAGATAGTAGCCGAAGACGCGGTTATAGCCCACTTTCAAGCTGGAGATGCCGGTCTTTTGCTTTTCATCTTCTTCCAGGCGGGCAATCCAGCTTTTCCCGTCATGAACTAGCTCCAGCAGCTCATTCAGGTCTTCCTGATATCCGCGTTTGAAGATGCCGCCCTCGGTGATCGTGGTCGGCGGTTTCTCACGGATGGCAGAGTCGATCCTGTCTGAGATATCATCATAGGTATCTAGGACATCTATCCAGCCCTCAAAAAGCGGCTGGGAGAATGCCTGCAGACGGGCTTTGAGATCCTTGGCACTGATCAGATAGCTTTGTAGAGCCAGAAGTTCCCTGGGATTGATGCGCAAAGAGCCCAGACGGGACACGACGCGTGAGATATCGCCAATCTCTTTGAGGGTGATGCGAATGTCCTTGAGATAGGCAGTGCTATCTATAAATGCGGCAATGATATCCTGCCGTGCTGAGATCTGGGGAAGGTCGATCAAAGGATGCAGTAACCATTGATTGAGCAAGCGGCTTCCCATCGGAGTCTGAGTCTGATCAATCACGCTCAGGAGACTGCCATGCTTTGAACCATAGCGGATACTGCGGGTGAGCTCCAGATTTCGGCGGCTGATCTCGTCTAACTGCATATAGTTTGACAGAGAGTAATAGCGCAGCCCGGCAATGTGAGACAAGGGCACTTGATAGAGCTCCATCACGTAGGCCAGTGCGGCTCCTGCAGCGGTGGCCCCCGCGGGCTTATTATGAGCGCCAAAGGGCTCCAGGGTGCTGATCCCAAAGTGTTTCTTCAAGAGAGCTTTGGCTTCTGCGGGTTGAAATTGCCAACTGTCAAAGATGCTGATCGTGGGCTCATATTCGAGCTGAAGGTCCTTGATAAAGGCCTCATTGGCGCTGTTATCGACCAAGATCTCAGCCGGACGCAGCCTCTGCAATTCATTGGCTAGCTCACTTTCAGCCAATTCGGTAAAGGAGAATTCCCCCGTGGAAAGATCCAGCGCTGCCAGCCCGCAGAGCTTTTGACGCTCGGAGCGGTAAATGCTGCCGAGATAGACATTGGCAGAGCCTTCCATCAAGTTTTGATCCAGCACGGCTCCAGGGGTGATGATCTCGGTGACGGCGCGTTTGACCAGTCCCACCGCCTTTTTGGGATCCTCGGTCTGTTCGCAAATGGCCACTTTGAGGCCGCTTTTGATGAGTTTATCCAGATAGTTATTTAGGGCGTGATAGGGGAAACCGGCCAGCGGGACCGGATTCACATCGTTTTTATTCCGTGTGGTCAGAGTGATATTCAGGATCTTGGAGGCGGTAACGGCATCTTCAAAAAAGGTCTCATAAAAGTCACCCATGCGAAAGAGGATAAGCTTGTCCGGATGCGCATCCTTGACGGCCATATATTGCTTGAGCATCGGGGTGAGCTTGCTTTTTTCCATCCTAATAACGCACGACGAAACTGTGGATCTCATTGTCGGAGAGGATCATTCGTGATTGATCGGTTTGCTGTCTGTCCTCAAAGGGTCCGGCGAGAACCACCCAGCTTTTGTTTTCCTGACTCTCATCTTCATAATAGGAAGCGGGGACTTTCATCTCCCGGATGCTTTTGACAAGGCGCTCGGCATTTGCTTCCACCGAGAACCTCCCGGCCTGTAGATAGCTTCCGCGGGCAGGTTTGATGAGCAGCTTGATGGGCATGGATTTGTCCACCGGCGACAATGCGGGCAGATTGATCACGGCCGTGCTGTCTGATGGGGCAGGGCTCGCAGGATCTGCTGGGCAAAGAGGCGGCTTTTCCTTCAGCTCCAGCGGGGTATAGGGATACAGAAAGCTCAGATCGACTGAGGGCTTGCGGCTGCGCAGGGCAAAAAGCCGTTCTTCGACATCAAATGCTACCTGGGAATACTCATCCAGTTCATAGGCTTGCCGATAGGCTTGCAAAGCCTGCGTATCGTTGCCGAGGAATTCCTGAGCATAACCCTCTTTAAACTTGAGATATTGCTGATCGTAATCCTCAAGTTTCTTGATCTTATCAAGACTGGAGATTGCGCTTAGGTATTTCTTTTGCGCGATGTAGGCATCGGCAATGAGATGCAAAGCAGTTTCCGCTCTTCTCCCGTCATCAGCGAGTCGGATATAGTTTTCAGCATTGGCGATGGCGGAGGAGTAATCATCCATCCAGTAAAAAGTGACGGCCAGCCAATAAAAGCGCTCAATGACTTCCGCCGAACTGATCTTTCTCAAGAGTGCCTGCGCAGCGGGGATGTCTCGCTCCAGGATGTGGATCTTGGCCGCCTCCAGCATGGAAAGCTGACCGTACTGGGTGCGCGGAAAGCTTTGGGAGGCAGAGTTGAAGAGATCCAGAGCTTCTTGATTTGAGCTTTTGAGCATGGCCTTGTAATAAAGCACCAGCGCATGCTCTTCATCACGTTTGGGGCTGAGGCGCTCAAGCTTTTTGGAGAGTTCTTGCAGATCCCCGCTTTGATAGATCTGAGGGATCTTTTTGTAGTCACCCCGGATTTGGGCAGAAAGCGCAACCGCAAAGAGCAGGATGAGGGAGATCAGGACCTTTTGCATTTGCGTATCAAAGCTCCCTGATAGTTCTTTTCCGGCGCATCAAGGGCGTAGCGGAAGTTTGGTTTTGTGCTATCCACTTCTTGCATATCTTCATCATGTATCTCTGTAAGTCTTAGTTTGATATCGTCTTTGATTTTTGGGAAGATGATCTCGATCTCATCACCCACGGATAATTTGGATATTGCATCAAAGATGATTCTCCCCTCTTTATGTGCAATTACTTTTCCACAATACTGACTTTCTGATGAGTAGGCTGGGACGGAGCTTTTTTCCACGATTCCGGCATCTGAAGACTCAAACTCATAAAAGCCGTCCCAATATGGCCGGTGCGATACCTTTTGCAGCTCTTTGTGCAGCAATTCCCAGGCGGCCGCATCCTCGGTATCTGTATTCTGAGCCGCTTTGTAGAGGCGAACAGTCTGGGCCACATAGTAGATGCTTTTCATCCTGCCCTCAATCTTGCCGGCGTGTATCCCGGCCGCATTCAGCTGGGGGATTTTGTCCAGCGTGCAGAGGTCTTTGGAGCTCAGGATGTAAGATCCGTATTGATCTTCCTGGATGGGAAAATACTCTCCGGGACGCTCCTTTTCGGTCAAAGCCCAATTCCAGCGGCAGGGCTGGGTGCAAGCGCCGCTATTTGCGCTACGATTGTTCAGATAGGCACTAAGGAGGCAGCGTCCGGAATAGGCCACGCACATTGCTCCGTGGATAAAGCACTCCAGTTCCAGATCGGGCAGAGCCTTTTTAATCTCTAGTATTTCCGCCAGGCTCAGCTCACGCGCAGGGACGATGCGCCTCGCCCCCAAATCATGCCAGAAGCGGGCAGCATAAAGGGAGGTGATATTGGCCTGAGTGCTGATGTGGATGGGGATACTACTGTGAGCTTTGACCAGGGAGAAGACTCCGGGGTCGGCAACGATCACAGCATCGATATCAGTGGTCTTCAGCCACTTAAGAAAGTCGGCCAGGGCGGCATGATCTTGATTTTTCAGATAAGCATTGAGCGTCAGATAGAGCCTGGCGTCGTGCGCATGAGCAAAGGCAATGGCCTCTATCAGCTCATCTTTATCCAGATTAGTGGCAGAAGCCCGAAGTCCAAAATCGCGATAGCCGCAATATACAGCATCTGCGCCATACCAGATGGCATATTTGATCTTTTCAAGGTTCCCGCCCGGGGCCGTGATCTCCATCAATTGCTCATGGAATTCAGCATGCTATCATTACTTTCGGAGGCTTTCATCTGCTTGCGCAGTGCCTCAATGCCCTGGATCGGACTGATGGTCTTGAGATATTTACGCAAGACGTACATGCGGTGAATTTCGGTTTTGCTGAGCAGCAATTCTTCTCTGCGAGTGCCGGATTTGACCAGATCGATGGCGGGATAGAGACGCATATCGGAGATGCCGCGATCCAGCACGAGCTCCATATTTCCTGTTCCTTTAAATTCCTCAAAGATCACCTGGTCCATTTTGGAGCCGGTATCGATCAAAGCGGTGGCGATGATGGTGAGGCTGCCGGCTTCTTCGGTATTACGCGCCGAGCCAAAGAACTTCTTGGGCTTGATCAGGCCATTGGCGTCAATACCGCCGGAAAGCACCTTACCGCTGGAAGGGGTGATATTGTTATAAGCACGTGCCAGGCGGGTGATACTGTCTAACACGATCACGACATCCTGTCCCAGCTCAACCATGCGTTTGGATTTTTCCAAAATGATTTCAGCCACGTTTGTGTGATTCTTGGGGGATTCATCAAATGTGGAGGAGATCACTTCGCGATTTCCGGGTTTCAAGACCTTTTTCATCTCGGTCACTTCTTCCGGACGCTCATCCACCAGCAAAACGATCAGATAGACTTCCGGATGATTGCTGAGGATAGCATTGGCGATATCCTGCAGCAGAGTGGTTTTACCGGTTCTGGGGGCAGCCACGATCAATCCGCGTTGACCTTTTCCCACCGGGGTAAAGAGGTTGATGATACGGGTGCTGTGATTATCCGGATCAAATTCCAGATTCAAGCGTTCAGTGGGGTAGTAGGGGGTGAGCTCGTCAAATTTGCGAAGGTTTTCCAGGCTGGATGGAGACATATAGTTGATGGCATCCACGCGCAGCAGGGCAAAGTATTTCTCGCCTTCTTTGGGAGAGCGCACCGGGCCGGAGACCATGTGCCCATTTTTCAGACCAAAACGACGGATCTGGGTTAGCGACACATAGACGTCATCACGTCCGGACAGATAGCTATTGCCCGGGAAACGCAGGAATCCGAAGCCGTCATCCATGATTTCCAGGCATCCGGTAACGAAGGCCAGCCCTTCTTGGGCGGCTTGGAATTCATACATCTTAAAGATGAGTTCAATGCCCTTATATTGAGTGTATCCGGGAATTGACA
>CAZWUD010000010.1:0-15781 GCA_964637055.1 uncultured Candidatus Cloacimonadota bacterium | reverse complement strand
CGTGGACGGTGACGCCGGGAAACCGCTGCGGATACTCAAGCTGTAGATGGGGGGGCAAAAGGTTTCGGCATCATGCAGAAGATGCAGCTTACCGATGAAGGCGAAACCATAGCGAGGCTGAATGTGGGCTTGCACCTGGACGTCAGGACTTCTTCTTCAGTCCATCGTCGCAGTAAGCATTCCGGGCAAAAAAAGCCCGATCTTCGGATCGGGCTGCCAGAAAGTAACTTGCTGACTATCAGGAGTATTTTGAAGTAACGTCTTCCAAGCCGGGCAGGCTGTAAACCTTGAATTGATCGACGCGGATGGCGCTTTCTTCTCCAAAATCAATCTGATCCCGATAGCTGATGAATTCTTCATTATGCGTCTTGATGTGGCTCAAGAGATCGGGATGCACCATGATGCGCAGGCGCTTGTTTTTGATGAAATACTCACTGCGCACCAGCCAACGGTAGATCCGCATGGTGACGGCGTCCTTGCTGACGATGCGTCCGCTGCCGTTGCAGAATGGGCAGGGCTCGGAAAAATTGGCCATGATAGTGGCGCGCATACGTTTGCGAGTGATCTCCACCATGCCCAGATCGGTGAAGGGATAGACCTTGTTGCGGGCGCGGTCGCGTCTGAGCCCCTTGCGCAGCATATCCAGCACATCGGCTTTGGCCTTATCATCCGCCATATCTATAAAGTCGATCACGATCACCCCGGAAAGATCACGCAGGCGGATCTGCCGGGCAGATTCCGCAGCGGCTTCCAGATTGGTCTTGCGCACGGTTTCTTCATAGCGGCTTTTACCGGTGAAGCTTCCTGTATTAATGTCAATAGCCACCAGGGCTTCGGTTTGCTCGATCTTGATATTTCCCCCCGAAGGAAGGTAGATGCGGCTGTGGAAGATGGTTTCGATCTTTTTCTCAATCGACCACGCATCAAAGATGGGTGAATCCTCTTTGTAGAGTTCCACCGATGGGATCAGATCTGCCGAGATGTCCTCCAATTGACTGATGATGCTTTTGTGGAAGGCTTTGTCATCTATCACCAGCCTATCCACGTGCTCACCAAAGAGATCGCGAATCAGGTAGTTTTCCAGAGCGTTTTCTTCAAAGACGCAGACCGGAGCTTTGGCATATTTTAGCTGTTTGTCGATCAAGCGCCAGGTCTTGATCAATGCCCTGTATTCGTTGCGGATATCGTCTTCATCCGCCCCATCCGCTTCCGTGCGCACTATCACGCCATATTCTCCATCCTTGACCTCGGTGAGGACATTGCGGATGCGGCTGCGCTCGGCTTGAGAATATATCTTGCGGGAGATGGCAATCTTGTTTTTATTTGGGAAAAGTACCAGATATTTGCCGGGAACTGAGATCTGACCGGTGAGTCGGGCTCCCTTGGAGCCGATGGGGCCTTTGTGAACTTGCACCACGATCTCCTGTCCGGGCTTGAGTAATTTGTTGATCTGAGAGCTGTCTGAGGGATTCAGCCGCTTTTTGGGTTTATCGTCTTCATACAGATCCAAAAAGTCCAGCACGATATCGCTATAATGCAAGAAGGCCGTACGCTCCAGGCCGATCTCAATGAAAGCAGCGCCCATGCCTGGCAGCACGTCTTTTACCGTGCCTTTATAGATGTTGCCGACCGGGTTTTGATGGTCTTTGCGTTCCACAAAGAGCTCAACCAGCCGGTTATCCTCCAGGATTGCCACCCTTTTTTCCAGAGGGTGGACATTTACTATGATCTCTGTATTTACGTTGTTTTTGCGCATATCAATCCACCACCACTGGCATTAAATAGAGCCACTCACCAGGCTGGATATGCTCCAGCTTTTTGGCGATCATGGACTCCAGATCCCACCAGGATTTGGGCAAGAGAGATGAGACCTGCATCATCATAAAGTCAGAATCCTTCAAGGCCTCAAGGAAGCTGATTTTACGCGGGAAGTTTTGCACTTGATAGTCGCTAATCTCTGCCATTTCAGCCGCTTTGGCGATGCAGTAATCCAGCGAACCCAGCTCGTCCACCAGGCCGATGGCCATGGCGTCTTCAGCGCTGTAGATCCTGCCTTCGGCGATGCTGTTGATCTTGTCCGGACTGATATTGCGGGCAGTCATCACGCGGGATTTGAATTCATTGTAGGTGCCTTGGGAACTGCGTCTGAACGATGCAATTAGTTCCGGGGGATAGGGATTCAGCGGGTCCAGAGCGCCGGCAAACTTGCCAAAGCGGATGGTCTGGGACCTGAGGCCCAGCTTGCGCCCCAATCCGGAGGCTTCCGGAAGCAACATGATCACGCCGATGGATCCGGTCAAAGTGCCGGGATCGGCCACGATGTGATCCGCTGCGCAGGAAATGTAGTATCCGCCGGAGGCTGCCACGCCGCCCATTGAGATCAAGATCGGTTTCACGGCCTTGAGCTCGAGCAATTCCTGATAGATGAGCTCGCTTTCCAGAGCGCTGCCACCGGGGCTGTCGACTCTGAGCACCACAGATTTGATCGCGGGATCGTCCAAAATCTGGCTCACGGTCTTCTTCACATTATTGTAAGAAATTCCCGCCCGGTTAAATGATCCACCATCGGGCATGATGTTTCCACTCATATAGACCACGGCCACCTTGTCTCCACGTCCATGAGCTTTACCGGTTGTGTAGGAGCTGATTCTCACAACCTTTTCTGCATCTATGCCAAGCTCGGCATACATCTGCTTCTTTGGCTTGGCATGATCGATCAATCTCAATTCTATGGCCTGTTTTGCCGATATGATAAAGTCGTCCCGATTGTTATAGACGGACTTAACGTCGTCAAAGGTGAGATCGCGGCGCTCAGCTATCCCGTTCAGGATCAGATTGAAGCGATCCAGCAGCATGTCTTCGATGTTTTGGCGGGTGCCTTCAGATAGGGAAGTCTGGCTATAGGGCTCGCCTGCGCCCTTGAATTCGCCAGCCTGGATGACGTGCATCTTGACGCCGATTTTGTCAAACATCTCTTTGTAAAAAGTAATGCTGGCAGAACTGCCGCTCAGCATCAATCCCGCCGAAGCCGAGGGTTCCATATAGATCTCGTCGGCATAGCTGGCCAGAAGGTAATCTCCCTGCCCCATCATATCGCCAAAAGCGACCACGGGCTTTCCGCTTTCTTTAAAATCCTGAATGGCCAGGCCAATCTCATGCAGTGCCGCCAGAGAAAACTGGGCAGCAAAGGGTTGGATCAAAAGGCCTTTGATGCGGCTATCCCGCTTTGCTCTCTCGATCTTATCTGTCATATTCTGCACGCTGTTGATGTCCCTATTTGACATTATATTCAGGGGCATGACCTCGTTGTATTCGGAAACGTAGCTGCTGGGATTGATACTCAGCCAGCTATTTTCAGTAATGCTTGTGGCAGGTACGGCATTGAAAGCAAATTTGCTCATCTGCCGCCCGGTCCAAAAGGCCAGTCCGATCAGAATGATCAGAGCTGCTACCACGATTAAGATAATCTTTTTGGTGCTCATCGGAGCCTCCTTATAAAAAGTGAAATAATAAACAATGCTCTGCAATTGTATGCAGAATGTCCACATTGTGGAACAAAAGGTGGATGTTTTAAAAAGCCTGTCATAGTTTGTCTGCCCTGTAAACTGAAAAAAGTGGCGGAGATGTAGGGATTCGAACCCTAGAAACGCTCACACGTTTACACGATTTCCAATCGTGCTCCTTCAGCCAGCTCGGACACATCTCCGCAAGCGCAACTGCCAATCTTTTCATAGGGCGCATTCTGTCAAACACTTTAGTGTTTAAAGTGCCGGTATCCGGTAAAAATCATCGCCATGTCCAGCTCGTCACAAGCCTGGATGCACTGGAGATCTCCTTTGGATCCGCCGGGCTGGATCACGGCCTTGATTCCCGCCTGATAGAGCTCGTCAATGCTGTCCCGATATGGGAAAAAGCCATCAGAAGCGCATACTGCTCTACTCAGGTCGTGTTTAAATTTCTTTGCTTTCCAGATCGCGATTGAGGTGCTGTCAATGCGGCTGGTCTGACCGATGCCGAGCCCCACCACGCAGTCGCTGTAGCTCAAGGCAATGGCGTTTGACTTTAGCAGTGATACCGATTTCCAACCGTAGATCATGGCCGCCATCTCTTCATCAGAGGGCTTTTTGTGGGTCACCACCTGCCAATCCTCGGTGTTTTCCGAGACTCTGTCCCAATCCTGAGCCAGATAGCCCCAGAGCATGGTCTTGATCTCCAGTGGATTGGATGCTCGTTTTAGGAAATTCATATCATAAAGGATCAATCTGCGGCTCTTTCTCTTCATCAAAACCTCCAGCACGCCGTCATCATAGCCGGGGGCGATGATGATCTCGGTGAAGATACGATTGATCATGACTGCAGTCTCCAGATCAAGCTTGCGATTTACCACCACAATGCCGCCAAAAGGTGCGATCTGGTCTGTGGCAAAAGATTTGCGATAAGCTTCTGAGAGGCTGTTGCCGCTGCCTATTCCGCAGGGATTGCAGTGCTTGATGATGATCACTGTGGGTTCGTTAAAAAGCCTGATGGCACGCAGTGAGCTGTCGATATCCATGATGTTGTTAAAGGATAGTTCTTTGCCGTGCAATACCTTCCAGCCATCGGAGCGGTTGGTGTAAAAAGCCGCTTTCTGATGCGGGTTTTCTCCATAGCGGAGCGAATGATCCAGCTTTGCCTCGATATCGATAAAGGGGGGCATTGATTCTGAAGGGCTGGTATCGGCCCGGAATTCTTCCAGATAATCGGCGATGATGCTGTCATAGTGTGAAACCTTGGCAAAGGCCTTTTGGGCTAGGTAGCTGCTCCAGCATTCCGGGATTTTGCTGTCCTGCTTGAGGTGTTCCAGGGTGGGGACGTAGTCCCGGGGGTCGATCAGGACGGTCACGTTACGATAGTTCTTTGCCGCCGCACGGATCAGGGAGGGTCCGCCGATGTCGATATTTTCAATGATCTCCCCGTGGCTGCTGTTTTCTTTCATCCGCACTTGTGCAAAGGGATAGAGATTGACCACCACGATGTCTATCTGGCCGATCTCATGCTGCTGCAGGCTGCGCAGATGCTCATCCTTGTCACGGTCTGCCAAAATGGCGCCGTGAATCATAGGATGCAGGGTTTTCACCCGGCCGTCCAGTATTTCCGGGAAGCCGGTATAATCGCTCACCTCCTGCAAGGTGGAGCAAAACTGTCTGAGGTGTCTGGCCGTATTGGATGTGGATAAAATGGTATAACCGAGCTGTTCCAGTTCCATAGCCAGAGTCTCGATTCCGGATTTGTCTGATACGCTTATTAGGGCGTATTTGCTCATGATTGTCCTTCCTCGTCGAATTGTTCGACTAAATCTTTTATATCTTTTTTGTTTATAAAGTTTTCCAGGCGGCTGTTAAGCTTGCCGTTGCTATACATTTCCATGGTGATGCGCACCACTTTTTGGGGTGTCTTGTGGATCACTTCTTCCCGCACCCCTTTGTCGATCACACCCACCAGGACGATGCCGCTCAGGATGATGATCCAATTCACATAGATCCAAAATAGAAAGATGGGCATAGCCGCAATCACCCCGTAAACGGCTTGAAAGCTGGTGAGATTGTAGATGTAAGAGTCAAATCCGCTTTTGACCAGCACCCAGATCAGGGTGGTCCAAAAAGCTCCTTTGAAGAGGCTGGTGCGCTTCACTTTGATGGATGGCATCAGCATATAGAGGAAATACAGGGCAAAAAACTGCAAGAGAAACGGAATTACATAGTTTAGCCAAAAGAATACCTTCAGCTTTAGCAGCCGGGAAATGATCGGCAGCGAAGAGCTGGAAAAAAGCAACACAATGATGACCAGTCCAAAGACCAGAGTGCCAAAGAACTTCACAAATTGTCCCATGATATCAGTCCTTTCCGGGGCATGCGTGCTGAGGATGCGGTCAAAGGTGGAGCGGATATTTTCAAAGAGCAGATAGGACGAGATCAAGAGGATCCCAAAGACCATGATATTCAGCCCCATTCTGCGGGCAATCATCTCGTTGATCATCTCCATCACCGCTTCCGCTGAGCCGGGGATGAAGTTTTGGGCCACCACGTCACCGATCTTTTCTTTGAGGTTCAAAAAGGGGAGATCCGGGGCCAGCATGATGATAAATGTGATAAAGGGGATGAACCCCAAAATCGTTACATAAGCCAGGCTTCCCGCTTCTCGGGGGACACGTTCACTCAAAATGCGGCCAAACCAGAGTTTAAAGAATTTACCAATCTTGCCCAGGATTGCTTTTCTGCGCTTGGGAATCGCTACATGCAACCAGATTTTGTATAGGCGAATGATCAAACCCCGGGTCAGTGGGGCAAATAGATCTCTGATTCTTGTGAAAATAGTTCCTTTCCTTTTTCCCATATCACTCCTCCCTCAAGGCTATCACCGGGTCCAGTTTGCTGGCCTTCACCGCCGGTGCGATGCCAAAGACCAATCCCACGCCCACAGAAACCAAGAGGGCGACCAGGATCATGTGGGGCTCTGCCAGCATCGGCATTTCCAGGTATTTTTCCACCAGATCCAGGATGGAAAAGCCCAGGATGATACCAAAGACTCCGCCCAGCACCGTGATCAGCACCGTCTGCACCATAAATTGCACAAAGATATCCGTGCGCCGGGCCCCGATGGCCAGCCGCACGCCGATCTCCCGGGTGCGCTCTTTGATCGAGGCCAGCATGATATTCATGATGACGATGCCGCCCACCAGTAGTGAGATCATGCCGATCATGATGAAGATCACGCTAAATATCTGACTGTTTTGCTGCATTTGCTGCATCATTTCCTGGGCCGAACTGACTCTGAATACGGCCCGGCCGTTTTTGATCCGCAGCAGGATCGATTCCAGCTTGTCCTGCATCTCAAGGGCAGCTTCCGGACTCTCTGCGATCACTTCCAGCGAATTGATCATGCTGCCGGCATTGATCTTGTTCATCATAGTCGAGATCGGTATGTAGGTGCGGCGGTTCATATATTCCATGGCATTGCCCATTAAGGCACCCCCGCCGGGATTTCTCCAAACCTTTTCTTCCATCACGCCGATCACAGTCAGGATATGTGAATTTAGCATCACTTTCTTACCCAGAGGATTGCTCTCGCCAAAAAGCTGACGGGCTGCAGTGGAGCCAAAGACGATCACGTTGGCGCTTTCCCGGACTTCCAGATCGGTAAAAAACCTTCCGGCTGCAGGATACCAATTTTCCACAATCTGCGCTTCCGGCAAGACTCCAAAGACCCTGTCCGAATAATGCAAGCCCTGATATGAAATGCTGGCTCCGCGGGTTTCGACGCTGGGGTTGACGGCTCTGGCCTCCGGGATTTGCTCCCGAATCCGGTTCATCTCGGCCAGGCTCAAAGAGGCATAACCGCCCTGGCTAAAGTCATAGTTCCAATTGCGCTGAATCTCCACCTTGTTCAGCCCGCCGCGCTCTGTCATCCAGGACATGGTGCTAGCATTCATGCCGCTGATGATGGCCAGAACCACCATGATGCACATCACGCCCAAAACGATGCCCAGGATCGTCACCAGACTGCGAACTTTGCGCATCGAGATGTCGCTGAGGCCGATGTGTAGGGATTCAGCCAGTGAGATTGCCATTGGCTATGAGTCCGTCTTGGATATTGATGATTCGGTCTGCCCGCTCGGCGACCTTGGGATCGTGGGTGACCATGATCACGGTGTTTCCCGCTTTGTGCAGCTTGCCAAAGATCTCCAAGATATCGCCGCCGGCCTGAGAATCCAGATTGCCGGTGGGCTCGTCTGCCAGCAGGATCGAGGGATCATTCACGATGGCCCGGGAAATGGCCACGCGCTGTCTCTCTCCGCCGGAAAGCTCATTGGGCTTGTGTTTCAACCTATCTGAAAGCCCCACACTGTCCAGGATCTCACTAGCTTTTTTGCGGCGCTGACGGTGGGATGTCCCCGCATACATCAGGGGAAGCTCCACATTCTTTAAGACGCTCAGATGAGGCAGCAGGTTAAAAGATTGAAAGACAAAGCCGATCTTGCGATTGCGGATGCCGGCCAGGGCTGATTTTGGCAGCTTGCTGACCAGGGCTCCATCCAGAAAGTATTCGCCCCCGGTGGGGCTGTCCAAGCAGCCCACAATATGCATCAGCGTGCTCTTACCCGATCCTGAGGGGCCCATGATGGCCACAAATTCACCGGCTTGAATGCACAGATCTACCCCGGCCAGGGCGCGAACCTTGACTTTACCCAAGAAGTAATCCTTGAAGAGTCCTGTGGTTTTAATGATTTCCATTTTTAATAAATTTTCCACCTATTTAAGCCATTGCAAACATAGCGCACAATATGTCAACTAAAAAAAGCTACTGATTGCCTTCGTTTTGGGCTGGCAGAGAATGGAGCTAAGTTTATATTGCGCTTGAGCCACTATCCTCGTGCAGCCAGGCTATGACAGTGGGGTGATGTCAGTTTGAAAGAGATAGCTTTGCATGGCCAGGGGATTTCATGAAGCCATACTCACTATTAATAGTCACTTAGCATTGCTAACAGCTGACAGTTTTCAGACAAAAATAAAGGGCCGGGAATAACATGTAATCCTGCGTCCGGCCCCAATAAAAACCCAAAACCGATAGCTTTAGACGATATGTCCTTTGCCCACGCCGCGAACTTTGCAGCCCAAGCCTTTGTACTTGTTGATTTTGACGTCGTCCAGGAAGTTTGAACAATCGATGATGAGCGGACGCGTCTTGCACATATCGACGATCTCTTTGGGTTCGAGATTCTTGTATTGATCATGACCCACGGCAAAGATCACCACTTCGCTCCCTTCCAGGATGCCGGGGAGATCTTTTTCCACCACCACTTCTTCAAGCTCGTCCCAGTGTTCCACATAGGGATCGTGAGCCCGCACCATGGCGAGGTCTTTGCGCAAAAACTCCACCAAAGTCTTGGAGGGGCTATGCCTTGTATCACCCACATTTTCCAGATAGGAAACGCCTAAAACGGTGACTTTCAGGTTTTTGATCTCAGGGATCTCGCGGCGGATCAATTCGATGGTGTGCAGCGGCATGGTATCATTGATATTCACGCTGTTGATAGCCACAGAGAGTTCGCCAGGCACCTCAAAGAGTGCGCCCATTGCCCAGTTTGCCAAAACGGGATCTTTGGTCAGACAGTATCCACCCACGCCCAATGATGGGCGCAAGAGGTTGTCATGAGTGCCCTTACGTTTGCGGATGGCCTCGCGGACCTTAAAGATGTCCACTCCGATCTGCTCGGCAAATCGTGCCCATTCCAAGGTCAGGGCGATATTGGTGGCACGGTAGCTATTTTCCATGGTCTTGGCCAATTCACTGGCGTTGGTATGGTCAAGCTGAGTGAGTGGAAATTCTTCCACATTCAGCACGTTGCTCAGAAATTCGTGGCACAATTCTATGCTTTTGGAATTTACACCGGAGAAAACGCGCCAGAAATCACGGATGGAGGATACATATTTGGAGCCCGGCATCACCCGCTCATAGGAGTGAGCGATCAGAGGAGGATTGATGGCGATATCGATGCCACGCTTGGTGAATTCCGCTTCCAGGATGGGTTTGACCACTTTCTCACAGGTTCCCGGGGGCACGGTGGTTTCTACCAAAACCAGACATTCGGGATTGATATTTGCTCCCAGCATGCGGATACCTTCGCGGAAAGCGGTGATATCGCAATAGCCCTTTTCTGCCTGTCCGAAAGCGGGCTTGGTGGCGTCCAGCTGGATATCCACGACCACTATATCCACCAGAGTGTAGACGCTTTCTTCGCTGGTGGCACGGAAGTTCTTCTTTTCCACCACGGTGCGGTGGAAGATCTCCGGTACCTCGGGGTCGGATGAGCTCACCGGTGGTACTCCGGAATTGATCACGGGTATTTTCCAAAAAGAGCGTTTGGAGGGGCGTTGATGCCCATGGACAAAATAGATGGGTTTGCCGTCTTTATCGGTGGCGTCTGCGACCACAGAGGCCATCACACATCCCACAAATCCGAGGCCTTGTACGGCCACAATCTTTCTGCCCAGAGCGCGTTGCTCTTTGGTGATTTGTAATAAAAGTTTACGTTCCTTCTCGTTATCTTCGGCGGTGGGAAGAGGATACTCTTTACCATCCGGAGCGATTGATGTTTTTAACATAGTCCCGTTTTCTCCTTGAGTTTTATTGACTTATAGTAGTCCATAAGATTTCGGAAAGCCCTTTGCTGTCAAGAAAATTCTACATTTACCTGGCTCACGGGGCTTCCCGGGATCATGTTTTCTGTTCCCGGCTTGGTGGGCGAAGCTACTGACCGGAGGGCATGCATTTAGCTGTTAAGTGTGATTCGCGTTCGGTTTTCGGCCTGGTTCTGATTGCTTTCTGCCTTTTTTGGCGGATTTGATCGAATTTTATTGACAGACGGATCACTTTTCCCTCTATGTCTCCATAGGCTTATATGTGAATAAATAGAAAGTAAACGAGGTATAAATGCACACTACTCAGGAAAATATCCAGAAACTTCTGGACAAAGAAAAGAAAACTATGCAGATGGGCGGTGAGAATGCCGTCAACAAGCAGAAAGCTAAAGGCAAGCTCACAGCTCGGGAACGCGTGGACTTGCTTTTTGACCCGGGAACTTTCCGGGAATTGGATATGTTTGTCAATCACCGCTGTGACAATTTTGGCATGCAAAAGATAGACATCCCCTCTGATGGAGTGATCACAGGCCATGGCCTGGTGAATGGCCGTCCCGTATTTGCCTTTTCCCAGGATTTCACCTCTCGTGGCGGTTCTCTGGGCGAGATGCACGCTGCCAAGATCTGCAAAGTGATGGATATGGCGCTCAAAGCGGGAGTTCCCTGCATCGGCATCAATGATTCCGGCGGTGCCAGAATCCAGGAAGGGGTGGATGCTCTCAAAGGCTATGGAGATATCTTCTTCCGCAATTCCCGCGCCAGCGGTGTGATCCCGCAGATCACTGCCATCATGGGGCCCTGCGCCGGAGGAGCCGTCTATTCCCCTGCCATGACGGACTTTGTCTTTATGGTCAAAAAGACCAGCTTCATGTTTATCACCGGACCGGATGTGATCAAGGCCGTCACCGGTGAAGTGACCAATCAGGAGGATCTCGGCGGAGCCATGACGCATAATACCAAGAGTGGTAATGCCCACTTTGCCTGCGAAAGTGATGCTGATGCCATTGATCAGATCAAAACGCTGCTTTCCTATCTGCCGGCAAACAATATGGAAGATCCGCCTCAAGTGGAAACCTCGGACGATCCCTGGCGGGATTGCCTGGACTTAGATAGCATCATTCCGGATAGTCCCCGCATGGGCTACGATATGCGAGACGTGATCAAGAGCACGGTGGATGACGGCATCTTCTTTGAGCCTCACCACTTTTATGCTCAGAATATCATAATTGGCTTTGCCCGGTTGGGCGGCCGCAGCGTGGGCATCGTGGCAAATCAGCCCACCGTTTTGGCAGGTTGCCTGGATATCGATGCCTCAGACAAGGCCACGCGCTTCATCCGATTTTGCGATGCCTTCAATATCCCGCTCATCACATTTGTGGATGTGCCCGGTTACCTACCCGGCGCACAGCAGGAATGGAACGGCATCATCCGCCATGGCGCGAAGCTGCTCTGGTGTTATTCAGAGGCCACAGTTCCCAAGCTCACCGTGGTCACCCGCAAAGACTACGGCGGCAGCTATATCGCCATGAGCTCACGCCATCTGGGAGCAGACATGGTCTTTGCCTGGCCTTCTGCCGAGATTGCAGTGATGGGCGCTCAGGGCGCTGCCAACATCATATTCCGCAAGGAGATTGCATCCGCTGAGGATAAGGAAGCCAAACGCATTGAGCTGATTGCCGATTATGAAGAGCGCTTTAACAACCCCTATGTGGCGGCCTCCCGCGGCTATGTGGACGCTGTGATTTTGCCTTCTGAAACCAGAAAACGCCTGGTGGATGCACTTGAGATTCTCAGCACAAAGAGCGAAAGCCTGCCACCCAAAAAGCACGGCAACATCCCCATTTAAGGATTTACTATGCAAAAAGATAAGAAAGAACTTGCCGCCATCTCTGCCGTTTTGGCACTGATCACCGGCGAAACCGGACAGATAGCGTATCAAGCGCCGCTACGGGGCAATCCTTCTCATCCCTGGGCTGCTTATGGACGCTCTACCACCATGCAATACCGCGACATTACACAACGAAGATTAATAAAAAGAAGCAGATAATAAGGAGATACAATGGATAAACACGGCATCCTCGAAATGACCAAGATGCACTACGAAATTGACAGGCCAAAAGCCGCAAATCCTATCAAGATACAGGACCTTAGCTTCCGCGATGGTCATCAGTCCCTTTTTGCCACCAGAGGCAGAACCGAAGACCTCTTGAACGTGGCAGAATTGATGGACCAGGTGGGCTATTACTCCATGGAAGTATGGGGCGGAGCCACCTTTGATACAATGCACCGCTTTTTGGGAGAAGATCCCTGGGAGCGCATCCGCACATTAAAAAAACACATCACCAAGACCCCTTTCTCCATGCTCCTCAGAGGGCAAAACCTGGTGGGATATCAAAACTACGCCGACGACGTGGTCGAAGCCTTTGTGCAGCGTGCCGCCGACAACGGCATCGATATCTTCCGGGTCTTTGATGCGCTCAATGACTTCCGCAATTTTCAAACAGCGGTCAAGATCATCAAGAAGAATGGTAAACACTTTCAGGGCAGCATCTGCTATTCCCTCACCGAACAGAGAATGGGCGGGGATACTTATAACATCGACTACTATGTGAACAAGGCCAAACAGCTCGAAGATATGGGTGCAGATTCCATCTGTATCAAAGACATGGCCGGCCTGATCGCGCCCTATGATGCCTACAACCTGATTCAGGCTCTGAAAGCAAATGTGAAAGCCCCCATCCATCTGCATACCCACTTCACCTCCGGAATGGGCGATCTCTCCCTTTTCAAAGCCATCGAAGCGGGAGTGGACATCATCGACACCTGCATGGGCCCCTATGCCTACCGCACTTCCCACCCCGGCGTGGAGCCTTTGGTGATCTCGCTTTTGGGAACCAATCGCGATACCGGAATGGATATCAAATTGCTGAATAAAATCGGCAAAGAGATGGAAAAAGACATCCCCAAATATCAGCACTTTGCAAATAATACAAAGTTTTCCATCATCGATACGGACGTCATCATCCACCAGACTCCGGGCGGCATGCTCTCCAACCTCGTGAATCAGCTGAGGCAGATGGAGGCTCTGGACAAGCTGGACGACGTGTTTGAGGAAATCCCCAGGGTCCGCAAAGATCTGGGTCAGATCCCGCTGGTGACTCCCACTTCTCAGATCGTGGGCATTCAGAGTGTAAATAACGCTCTCTTTGATGAAAAACCGGGTGAATACTCCCGCATCACCGAGCAGGTCAAGGATCTCTGCTACGGACTCTACGGCAAGACCACATTGCCCATTGACAAAGAGCTCCAAGCCCGCGCTCTGAAAGGCTATCCCAAGGGTGAGAAGCCCATCGATGTGCGTCCTGGAAACGTGATTCCGCCCGCCATGGAACAGGTGAAAAAGGAAACCGAAGGCCTGGCCAAGACCCTTGATGACCAGCTCATCGTGGCGCTCTACAACGTCACCGGCAAGAAATTCCTGCGCATCAAATACGGTCTGGATCCCATGCCTCAGGATATGAAAGCCAAGAGTATGGACGAGGTCAATGCCGAGAAAGAACTCATCACCAAAGCCCTCGCCGGCAAGCTGGTTGAAAAGCCGGAAGCTCCCCAGAAACCTGAAGATGCCCGTCAATTTGACGTCTTTGTGGATGGCGGTCACTACCTGGTGGAAGTTGCCGAAAAAGGCGGTGCTCCGCGCGTGATTTCCAGCCGTCCTGCGGCTCCCGCACCGGTGATGCCTACCCCAAGCGCAGCCCCTGCCCCCAATGCAAGCCCGGCCCCAGCCCCCGTTCCGGCGCCCAAAGCTGCCCCGGCACCCGCTGCCGCCACTGGAGAGCAGATCACAGCTCCCATGCCCGGGATGCTGATCAAATATGAAAAACAGATTGGCGATAAGGTCAAGCGTGGCGAAACCCTGCTTGTGCTGGAAGCCATGAAGATGTATAACAACATCCCCTCACCCGTGGATGGAACCCTCAAGGCCACACCGCTTTCTTCCGGTGCAAATGTCGGTAAAGGCGAAGTGCTGGCTGTCATAGAAGCCGATTAAGGAGACCACTTATGAAGACAAAAAGTCAGATAATGGATAGCGCTCAGATGGAGCGCAGCCTTCAGCGCATGGCGCATGAGATCATCGAGCAAAACCGCGGTTTGGAAAGGATTCGCCTGGTCGGCATTCGTTCCCGGGGCGTGCCTTTGGCAAACCGGCTTTCTGACTATCTGAGGCTGATCTCAAATCAGGAGATCCCGGTGGGCATCCTGGATATCACCCTATACCGTGATGATCTCTCCACGATTGCACATCAGCCTGTGATCAAGGGTTCGCAATTGGATTTTGACATCGAGGATTCCGTCGTGGTCCTGGTGGATGACGTGCTATTTACCGGCAGAACCGTCCGCGCCGCCATCGACGCCCTGATGGATTTTGGGCGTCCCAAGCAGATCCAATTAGCCGTTTTGATCGATCGCGGTCATCGGGAACTGCCCATAAAGGCGGATTATGTGGGCAAAAACGTGCCCACTTCCAAAGAGGAGATCATCAAGGTCGCCCTAAAGGATATCGACGGAGATGAAAGTGTCAAAATCCTTTTGGCATAAGTATTCCCAACGCTATAGCCATCTGCAAAGCCACGCCTGCGTGGGGCTGGATTCCGAGCTGAACCGCCTGCCCGCCGCGGTGCAAGGCTCTGCCAATCCCATCCGGGATTTTAATAGAGCCATCATCGAGGCCACTCGGGAATATGCCACTGCTTACAAAGCGAATCTGGCCTTTTACCTGGCCGACGGGCTTCGCGGCCTCACCGCTTTGCACGACACGATTGAAACGATTCCGGATGATATTCCGGTGATTCTGGACTGCAAGGTGGGAGATATCGGCAGCACCATGGCCGGCTATGCTCAGGCCTTTTTCCGTGATCTGAAGGTGGACGCCATCACAGCCAATCCCCTGATGGGCAGTGATGTGCTGAAGCCCATTCTGGATATCCCGGATAGCTTTGTCTTTGTCCTGACGCTCACTTCCAATCCCTCCGCAGAGGACTTTTTCCATCGGCATGCGCTCAAAGAAGCCGTGCCCAGGTGGTTAAAGGAATACCCTGTGGATAGAGTGGGCGCAGTGGTGGGGGCCACGCAGGTGAAGGATCTGAAAGCTATGCGCCAGAGAATGCCCCAGAGGCTCTTCCTGATCCCCGGAGTGGGAGCTCAGGGAGGTGATCTGCAGGCTGTATTGGACAATGCCACTCACAGCCCCGAGGCGCCACGCATTTTGATCAATAGCTCCCGCGGGATCATCTTTGCGAGCAGCGGTGAAGACTATGCCGAGGCCGCAGGGGATGCAGCGCGCAAACTCTATGAGGCCTGTCGCCGCGTGTAATAACAGATATATCAAGCAATTATTGCGGACATAAAAAAGACCCGGTCAAAAGCCGGGTCTTTGATTTTGGCTGGGATGGAAGGATTTGAACCCTCACATACGGAGCCAGAGTCCGCTGTCCTACCATTAGACGACATCCCAATGAAAGTATATATGGCTGGGCAGGGAGGATTTGAACCCCCGTATGGCAGGACCAAAACCTGCTGCCTTACCGCTTGGCGACTGCCCA
>CAZWUD010000009.1:5145-16926 GCA_964637055.1 uncultured Candidatus Cloacimonadota bacterium | reverse complement strand
AATCCTGCCAAGTATTTTATCAAATCCCAGCAAAACATTCTATCTCTCAAGATAAAAACTCAACAACTTTTGCAGATTTTCTTTATCAACTGGTTTGCTGAGATATTTGTCCATCCCGACTTTCATGCAACGTTCCTGTTCATCTTTGGTAACACCGGCTGTCAGCGCTACGATTGGGACCCTTCCGTTTTTTTCTAACAGTCGAATCTGCCGTGTTGCCTCCAAACCATCCATTCCCGGCATTTGAACATCCATCAGGATGATATCCGGTTCATGCTTTTGAAACGCTTCCACCGCCTCAGTTCCGTTTGCAGCCTCCAATATCTGTATATCAGGATATATCTTTTCCAGCATTACTTTGACCAAAGTCATATTCAACGTATTATCCTCAGCTACCAGAATCTTTGCTTGCGACATATCTGCCTTTTTTGCTGATTTGACTTCATTTACCGGTCTTGACTGTTTCCTGGCTGTTTGATTCAGATCGCTAGTGGCTGTGTCCAGGAGACACTGTATCAATTCACTAATTTTTAATGGTTTGATCAATTGATGTCTGATATCTAAATCTTTGATTTTTTTACCATCAATCCTGTCATCCGCATAGACATAAAGCAAAAATGCGGGCTTCTCGTGATACTTAGCCGACAATATGTCATGAATCAGCCTGATCCCTGTCAGCCCATCAGCTTTCGGCATATGATAGTCCATAATGACGTAATCAAAAGCATCCTGATCCTTGATTGCCTGAAGAGCAGCATCAACGCTGTCACACAGATATAGGTCGGTCATTCTAAATTCAAGGGATTCTTGCAGAATGATGCGATTTTTATCGTTGTCATCCACAAAGAGTATCCTCTTGCCGTCCAGCAAAGAGTAATCTTGTTTCTCTTTGCTCTGATATGCCAGCTTCAAGGAAAAACTGAAGGTTGAGCCCTGCCCAATTTCGCTTTTCAGCTTAATGCTACTGTCCATTTTTTGCAAAAGCAGACTAGAAATGACCAAACCCAGACCGGTACCCCCATATTTTCTGGTAGTGGAACTATCTCCCTGAGAAAAAGCCCTAAAGAGCAGCTTCTTCTGCTCTGGGCCAATCCCGATTCCGGTGTCGCAGACGTCAAAGTGATAAATCCCGGCCTTTTCATCCTGCTTTTGCATAGAAAGCCTCAGTTCCACCTCACCATGCTCAGTGAATTTCACAGCATTGCTGAGCAGATTGATCAAGACTTGCTTCAAGCGAATCGGATCTACGTACACAATGGGCGGCAAATCAGGCTGTATGTTCAAGATGAGTTCCAGATTTTTTTTGGCAGCAGAAAACTTCACTATGTCAAACGCCTGCTCCAAGAGCTCAATGAGGTCTGTCTTGATGAGGTTTAGCTCCATCCTCCCAGCCTCTATTTTGGAGAAATCCAATATGTCATTCAGGATACTGAGTAGCGCATGAGCACTCACGTTGGCATTTTCCAGGTATTGTCTCTGGATTTTTGTGAGGGGAGTCTCGTTAAGCAATTCTGTGAATCCGATCACGCCATTGAGCGGAGTGCGAATCTCATGGCTCATATTGGCCAAAAAAATGCTTTTGGCCTTATTTGCGCTTTCCGCTTGTTCTTTTGCCTCGATCAGTTCCAGCTCTGCAATGACTTTCATATTGGTGTCCGCCAGTATGTTTGTCAGTATTTTCAGTAAATTCAGTTCGTTCTTTGACCAATTCCTCGGCATCTTCACCGAATCCAGACACAGAGCTCCAAAGTTTTGTTCCCTGAGCAATATGGGTACGCTGACAATTGACTTTATGTCTTGCTGGCTGAATGTTGCTCGTTCTTTAGTAGCGGATTTTGGCAAATCTTCCACAGAGTTGATGATGACCTCTCTATTTTCTGAAAACTCTTTATACCACCATGGTAAATCCGTTGGACGCAAACGACTGACGGCTTTCATATTGGATTTTACTCCTTTTGCACACCATTCATAGGCCATGCGCATCCTGCTGTTTTCATCATTTGCATGGATCAGATAGCAGCGATCCACCTCAAAGAAAGCAGCTACACGTTCTAGAAACACCTTAACTTTTATGCTCATATTTTCGGAATCTGCTGAAATAAAGTCGGTGGATATATCTGCAATCATTCCCTGGAATCGCCGTTGATAGTTACTTTCTGCTTCTGCCTTTTTCCGCTTGGTAATATCACGAAACACGCCCAAAATGCCCAAGAACTTACCCTCAGTATCATTAATCTCACTGAAAATAGCTTCCGTCCAGATGTATGAGCCGTCCTTACGTATATTTTCCAGCTCCACCTGTTTCAGTGGCATTTGGACTTTTCTTTTTAGGGCGGATTGGATATCATCCAGGATGCTCTGGAAGGTCTTTTGGGAATCTGGCAACAGAGTATCCATCACGTGGCCGGAAAGCATCTCCTCTGCTTTGTATCCCAACAGCTTTTCGACAGAGGGACTCATATAGGTATTTCTTCCATGAATGTCCAGAGTCCAGATTACATCAGACACATTTTCAGCCAGGATGCGATACAGCTGTTCACTTTCTTTCAAGCGGCGATTGAGATTTATGGAACGCACCAGGAGAAAGATTAAAAGCATGATCATCAGGGTCAGACTCAATACCCAGTAGCGATACCGATAGACAATGTCTTTTAGCAATCTATATTCATAATTTGTATAGGGCGAGACCTGCAAGGATCGCAAGCATTCGTGGACTTCCTGATAGTTGTTTGGAATGCTCCACCGAATTGATTCTGTATAAATGTCTGTCGGTTCGTAATCTGGCATAGTCATCAACGATATGGCCAGCTCCAGGGCAATTTGTTGAGGCACATGGGGTAACTTTGATAATGGCCAGGAAGGATACACTGATGTGGAACGATTGAAAAGATAGTCTTCATCTGCAGCTTGATAGTTCAGTATTCTATAGCCGTGATACTCTAGGACACCACGATCTGCCAGCTTTTTTAAAGTACCGCCTCTGAGCACGCCCACGTCAGCTATATTATTTTTTATCGCAAAGATAACCCCGTCGTGACTGCCCATAAACTTCAGGCTCTTAAAATCTTTGGGACTAAAGCCCAGGCTTTCCAATTCCCGGACGGCTGCCAGCCATCCTCCCAAAGAATTTTCCGAAACTGCTGCCACACGCTTGTCCTTGATCTGATAGATGCTCATCAGGTCTCTATTATCAGCTCTGGTAATAATGATGGAGCTCATGCTTGTAGATTCCTGACCATCGTAATGATTCACCTGAGAGAGAATTGGTGTGAGGCCATTTCGTACTTCGTGATCCACCGATATGGCAGGATTAGCAAAGAGAAAATCAATCTTTTTATCTCTGATCACCGCTTCCACCCCGTTGTATGAGACGGGAGTTACATGAAAATTATGCTGATTTACGGTTTTATTCAGATGCTTGATAATGGGATCCCATTTAGTTCTAACCGGTCTGAGTCCCTGGTCTTCCAGCACCCCGATATATATGTCCTTAAAATCTCTGGCAGACAAGGGCAGGATAAATGCCAAAAGTAGCAACAGCATTATGAACTTTATAATGTGTGTCGTCCTGTAATTTCTTTTGCAGTTGGTCTTTAACCTCATTGCTACCTCAGTATCATTTTCAATCCCACTGTAAACCATATTTTGAAATCAAGCAAATTTATTCTTACACATCAGTCAAGCAATATTGCTTCTACTTGCCACAAGCAAATCAAGTACATCCAACAAATATAACCAAATCCGCAGGATATAATTAAAGCCATTAAGCATTGCATCTGTTGATCTTGTGAAGCGTACAACAAACGGGCAACAAATTGAGCTTGACAATATCTGATCATAAGTTTTGACTTGGAAAAAGAAAATATCTTATGAGGTGATAGAAATGAGACTTTTATACGTAGATGTTCCTTTTGAAGGACTCAAGGGCGGAGATAAAAACAGGAGCAAGGCAATCTGGAGACATCTCTCGGATGAATTTGAGGCAGATCTGCTCCTAATCAGAGGCCCAGAATATGCAAGCAAGCCCATTGAGCCTCATCATGGATATAGAAAATTATACACAATCGGCAGAATGAACGCCCTCCCCCACAAACCCAAATCTATCTATCGATTCCATCCTGAGCAATTAGATAAATTTCGCAGCATTCTGATCAAAGGACAATACGAGGTAGTCGTCCTCAGATTTATGAGTACATTTGAGCTTGCAAAAACTGTATCCCGCACATTGCCGGATTGCAAAGTAGCGATAGACGTGGATATGCTCTACTCGCGGATCTATGAGATTACCTGGCATCAGGATCATGATGTCCGAAACCGCAATAATTTGCTGGAAATGGTCAAGCTTAAACAATTTGAAAGAAAGGCTTTTCAACATGATTTCTGGTTCTTTTTTACTAACCTGATTGAGCGTGATATGGCTGTGGCAGAATACAAACTTGATGCGGAGAAAGCCAGGCATTACCCCAATCTCATGCCCATGGAAGAACCCAATCAGTATCCTCCGGTTCACAGACGCTATGTACTTTTCTTTGGCCTCATGGACTCTTTGGCAAATCAGGATGCCTTCCTCTATCTGGCTACCGAAATTTACCCTCTGATCCGGGAAAAATTGATAAGCAGAGGAGCCTTGATCCAAGTGGCGGGGACCAACTCTCCGGATTTCATCCACCAATATCAGGATGACTGTTTCAAAATCCTGGGTCAAGTGGATGACATGCAGGAAGTCATAGCCGGAGCCGAATTTGTGGTCTTGCCAATTCGCATTGCTTCCGGAACCAGGACACGGATCCTGGAAGCAGCTCAGATGCGCAGAGCAGTATTGACCACCAGCGTCGGTACTGAAGGCTTTAGTTTTGGGCGCAAAGAGATTGCGATTCGTGAAACTGCTGAAGAGCTCGGTGAAGCCATAATAGAAATGCTGGATGACCCTGAAAAGACATTGGATTTTGGTAAAAATCTTCACCACTCTTCCCGGGCAAGATACTCTGAAAAGATACTTTCAGAGCGCTTTATCAAGAGCTTGAAATCGCCTGCAATCGGTGTGAAGCCAAAGAAGCTGAGAATCGCCATGGTTACGAACCGCTTCCATCCGGAAGTCGGACCTTCAGAGACAAATGTCTACTACCAGGCCAGACTGCTGGCAGAGACAAATGAAGTCACCGTCTTTGCGCCAAAACGGATGCACTTCCCGGCATTGGAGCGTGTCGCCGGCTTCCGCTTACGTCGTCTCTTTGATTTGCTCAATCATCCCAAAGTTTATCCAAACCTGCGGGAAGCGACCTTCTGCCCCACCTTGTTGTGGTATCTACTGGTGGGAAATTATGACATTATCCAATGCTACCCGGGCATAAATGTCAATAACGTTCTGGCTTTTATCGTAGCCAAACTAAAGAAAAAGCCGTTCATCCTCTGCTTCTTCGATTTCATTGACTATGCTGAGCACCTGAAGACTCATGGAGAGATCGCCAAGGACATCCTCACAAGGACTCCGCTTAAATGCTACCAGAAGCTTGTTTTGAAACAAATTGACTACGCTTTTGCGACGGCGAATCGGGAAGTAGAATTTTTGAAGAAACATAACCCCATGGTTAGCTATTCCCCCATCCCGGTTTTACCAGATGAATTTGAGATTCCCATGGATAAGCCTCCGCTAATGAGGACTTGGCCTGAAGACAGTTTTGTATTCCTCTGCCCGGGTAGAATCTCTTATGTAAAAGGTCAGGATCTGGCTATGGATGCTTTTTGTTCCGTTGCAGATCAAATGCCCAATGCAAAGCTGGTTTTTGTGGGCAAATCAGATGTTGAACCTGAATTTTTGGAAACGATCAAAGTAAAAATGCTGAAAGCAGGAATCTCCGACCAAGTGCATTTCACAGGCAAAGTAGAACGCTCGGAATTGTTAGCCTGGCTGAAACACTCGAGCATCAATCTGATTCCGGCTCGCTTTATGAATTCTGGAGCGGTAATACTTGAAAGCTGGATCAGTGAGACTCCTATGATTCAAAGTGACTCTGTAGATCCCAACCTGGTCCAGGACGGCGTCAACGGTTACCTGTTCCAATCTGAAAATGCTGAAGAATGTGCCAAGAAGATGCTGCTGGCCTACAATAACCCGAAGAAATTGCCGTCTATGGCGATTCGCGGGAAGAAACTGGTCAAAAGCAAATATAGCTATGAATACCTGATCGATCTCTATCAAAAGACATATCAGAAATTGATGAGCAGATAATCAATCAGTGCCCCAAACAATAAAAGCCCGCATTCAAAAGTGCGGGCTTTTAGCTTTTTAGTTTACTCAAATCTCAGTGCGTCAATCAAGTTTAGATTTGCCGCCTTTTTGGCAGGATACCAGCCAAAGAAGATGCCAATAGACATGGAGAAGCCGACCGAGAGAAGAACCGACCAGCCGGTCACGGCTATATTCCAATCCATAGTGTTCCCCACGATTCTGGCAGCAGCAAAACCAAGCCCGATGCCCAGGATGCCGCCTAAAAAGCTAATGGCCACGGCTTCGATGATGAATTGCAGCAACACGTCACGCTTACCAGCCCCCACAGCCCGGCGTATACCGATCTCTTTCACACGCTCTGTCACAGAGACCAGCATGATATTCATGATGCCAATCCCGCCTACCAATAGCGAAATTCCTGCGATTGAAGCCAAAAGGATGGTCATGGTGTCAGACACGCTACTGGCTGTCTCGGCCAGTTCTGTCTGAGAGCTGACGATGAATTCTTCCGCAGAAGTTCCGCGATGCCTGGTTTGCAAAAGGTTCAGGATATCTTGTTGTACGATATGGATCTGATCCCTGCTGTGAGCGGATACAATGGCACTCATGGTCCGCCAGTGGCGCCCCAGCAGTCTCTGATAGACCGTGGTATAGGGAGCGATGATAATGTCGTCCTGATCACGCCCCATCACGTTTTGCCCCTTGGGAGTCAGCACCCCTCGTACTGTAAAAGGGATATTGCGAATGCGCATGATCTTGCCCACGGGGTCAATATCCGGAAAGAGGTTGTCTGCCACGGTTTTCCCGATCACGCAGACCTTGGCCCCGTTGTCCACATCTGATGGATAAAAGAACTCTCCAGCGCTGGTATTCATCTCTCTGATAAAGAAATAATCCGCATCCACACCCATGATGCTGCCCCGCCAGTTATTGCCTTCATATTTTAACTGCCCCCAACTGTTATAGACTGGGGAAGCATAAAGCACGCCGTCCAATTGATTTTTCATGGCTTGCACGTCGTCCACGCTGATCAGATTTCCGCCTCCGGCTGCCTGGCGTACATTTCCCCCGCTAAAGTTTGAATAGACCATGATCACGTTTGTGCCCATAGAGTTTACCTGATCCTCCACAATCTTCTTGGCTCCCTGACCGATGGCCAGCATCGTGATCACTGCCGCCACACCGATGATGATGCCCAACATCGTGAGAAAGGTGCGCGTCTTATTTCTCAATAGTGATTTGAGCGCAATTCTAATTATTCCGAGCACAGACATCAGTCTTCCTCCTCATCATCAATTCGCGGCAATTTAAAAAGATCTTCCTTGGCTTTCTTGGGATTGGGGTTGACTTTATCATCGATGATCCTGCCATCACGGAAAGTGATGTGGCGATGCGCATATTTTGCGATATCGTGTTCATGTGTCACCATGATTACTGTCTTGCCTTGAGCATGGAGTTCTTGCAGCACGGCCATCACTTCGATGCTCGTGCGCGAATCCAGATTCCCGGTGGGCTCGTCCGCCAGGATGAAGGAAGGTTCATTCACAATGGCACGGGCAATAGCCACACGCTGCTGCTGTCCCCCCGAAAGCTGATTTGGAAAGTGCTTTGCCCTATCCTCCAGCCCCACGGTTTTCAGAGCATTCATAGCCTTTTCACGGCGCTCATGCATGCTGTAATTGTGACAGTATAAGAGTGGTAATTCTACATTTTCCAGAGCCGAAGTGCGTGGCAGAAGATAGAAGCTCTGAAATACATATCCGATTTTCTCATTGCGAATCGCTGTGAGCTTTTCATCACTCATTCCGTGTACGGGAATAGCATCCAAAAAGTATGAACCTGAGCTGGGCTGGTCCAGACATCCCAAGAGATTCATGAAAGTAGTTTTGCCACTGCCTGAGGCACCCATAATGGCGATAAAATTGCCTTTGTGCACTTCCAGATCCACATTCCGCAGAGCATGCACGAGGATGTCCCCCATCTCATAAATCTTGGAAAGGCCTTTTGTAGTGAGAAGAATATCACTCATCAGAAACGTCTCATGGGACTGCCTGAATTGGCAGCAGCTTGTTTGGGATCGTTGTATATCACGCCGGTAAGCAGTACGTTTTCTTCGCTCAGACCGTCGATCAATTCCACAAAAGCTCCGTCAGATACCCCCACCTTGATGGCTTTGGGACTGGGAATATCATCCTCCAGAACCCAAACCACTGCCACGCGTCCTGAACCGGGAGCTTGTCCTGGCCCGGCTGGCGGACTGGATGGCTGACCAGATGGCCGTCTTTTTCCAGCAGCTTTGTCTGGGGCAGGCTGTGAGGAAGCCATATAGTCTTTAATTGCCTGACGTCCGGATTGCATCAGCTCATCTTTCCAAACCAGACCAAAAAGCTCCCAGACTTCTTTGCTGGGGCTGAATCTGGTGGCCACTTCCGGCACGCGCAGCACGTTTTCCTGTGCTTTGATGATAAAGGTTACATTGCATGTCATTCCGGGTAGTAGTTTAGATTCGGGATTGCTTGCATCCACGATCACGTCATAGGTCACGACATTCGATTCCGACGAGGGATTCAGCCGCACTTGTTGCACTTTCCCCACAAAGCGTTCTGTAGGATAGGCATCTACGGAAAATTCTACGAGTTGGTCCAGCTTGATCTTGCCGATATCAGCTTCATCCACCCCGGCGGTAATCTGCATTTGATCCAGATTGTTGGCAATGATGAAGAGGGTGGGAGAGTTCAAGCTGGCTGCCACAGTCTGTCCTTCATCTACAGCTCGGGATACGATCACCCCGTCAATGGGACTGGTGATATGGGCATTGTCCAGGTTTTTCTCTGCTCTTTGCAGATTCAAGCGGGCGTTAGCCACATTTTGGCGGGCCGTCTCCAATTTGAACCCGGCTTTGATCACATCATATTCCGGGATCATGTCTTGCTCTTGCAGCTCCAGCAGCAAGTTGTAATCCAGCTCGGCTTCCTGCATGGCGGTAACGGCTTTATTGAGGTCACCCCGGGTGGCCTCCAGGGAAGTGGCCAAAATCTCGGTATCAAGCTTGGCCAACAGATCGCCGCGCTTGACTCTATCGTTGTAATCTTTGTATATCTTTTCGATCTTCCCGGAGACCTCGGTTCCTACGTTGACCATCACATAAGGATTCAGAGAACCGGTAGATGTCACTACCTCGCGCACCATGCCCGGACTGGGCTGCATTGTCCTCCACTGGGGAGCATTCTTCGCTCTTTTATATGATTGCCAAATGATGATTCCGGCTACTATTACCAGAACTATGATGATGTATTTGATGTATTTTTTCATGCTTTACCATTTCCCTAATATCTTGTTGGAGAGCAGGAAGTTCAGTTCCTGCTGAGTCTGGATGATCTGATAGCGGTTGTTACTATACTCGATCTCTGCTTCTATATAATCAGTTCTACTGCGATCAAGCTCCAAGAGCTGAATTAGCCCCAGGCGATAGCGCTCTTGGGCAATTTCGATCTGCTCGCGGGATTGCTCCAGGCGTTCGCTATAAAGCTCATCCAGGCGCTGCAGATACTCAAGCTTTTGACGGGTATTGTCATAATCCCGCCTGGTCTGATCACGAGTGTCTGCCAGATTCAAGATCGCCATGTCTTTATTGATCTTATAGCGGGTTGCTGATTCTCCATTGGTAAAGAAATTCCAAAGTGAATAGGAGAGCCTGAGATTGATGCCGTGAACCGTGCTGTATTGGTCATAGTCAAAATCCGCACCGCGCACATCGCGGGCATAAGAATAGCTCAGGGTCACGCTTGGGAAGTGATCCAAAAAAGTCCTGTTGATATTGATGTCATGCCGCTTCAGCTCTTGCTCCAGGATTTTGATCTGCAGGATATTCCCTGTATCAAAGTCAGGTGCATCGGCAGCTATATCCATCTCAGTATCGGTCAAAGGGTAGCCCTGATCTTCCATTTGCACCAAAGAGAAGAGATTGGCGCGAGCGTTTTCAATGCTATTTTCAAGCTGGATGAGGCTGATGCGGCTATTCATCACGGCGATCTCATTTTGCTTGACCTCAAAAGGTGTGACCTTACCCAATCTTTGCATCACCTGGCTTTGCTCCCAAACTCTGTTCTGGATCGCCAGGTTTTCTTCCAAAGCCTCCTTCTGCTGCGTGGCAGACAGGGCTTGGATGTATGCACTAAAGACAGAGTATGCATAGGATGAATAAGCTCTCTGCATGGCCAGGTCAGCCGTCTCACTATCCAGCCTGGCAAAGCGATAGCTGAAATATGCCGGGTCGTTCAGGCTGACGGTCTTGCTGATCTCAAAGCCGACGGAGTTACTCAGTCCGCTACTGCCCGAGATGGGGTCAAGATCCTGATTCATAGTTGCGGTGATATTGGCATTTGGCATCAGATTCCATTTTGCGCTACGCAAGCTGCTTGTGCTGGAAGCCTTGGTCAGCTCATCCTTTTGGATTTGAAAGCTGTTTTCCATGCCGTATTCAATCAATTGATCAAGGGTGTATACATTTGCCACCAAGACCATCGGCAGCAGTATGAGCAAAATCAAACAGTATCTCATGAGTCCTCTTTATCTTAGTTTATTTATCTTCGGATCCATTATCTATTACTATGAATGTCTCCTTTCCCTGCATTATCTTTGAGATAAGGAGAAATTTCCATAACAATGCAAAAAAACTCCAGACGCATTTTCTTGCAAGCAAAATCGTGCAGGAATGAGATTCTTAACGCCATCCCCCGCCTCTGCCAGAGAACAATCTCGACATAATCCAGACTTCAAGCCAGGATCATCGCCTGGTGGCAGGAGGATCGTGAGATAAAACTATGTGGATGCGGCTTCGATCCGACAAAGGAGCAATTGGTCTGAATGCTTATCAAAAGCGATAAATCGGTACGTCGGGGACAAAATGGCTTGCCAAATTCCTGACAATAAAAAAAATGTCTTTGTAAGAATATAATAAAACGTAAAGGAGATAAATGTGCAAATCACAAATGCAATCTTGATGGTTCGTCCAGCAGCTTTTAGAATGAACGAACAAACCAAAGTAAATAATTACTTCCAAACAGAAATGGATCTGGAACAAGCCCAGATCAATAGCAGGGCAAAAGCCGAATTTGATAACTTCGTACAAAAACTTCGCGATGCCGGCGTGCAGGTATTAGTGTACCAGGACAAGCTTGAACACGATACTCCGGATTCGATCTTTCCCAATAACTGGGTGACTTTTCACCAAAGCGGAAAGATTGCCTTGTATCCCATGTTTGCGGAAAACAGACGTCGGGAACGTAAAGAAGAAGTCCTGCAATTGGTTGAATCAGAAGGCTATAAAATCCAGGGAAGAGTGGATTATACCAAAGCAGAAAATGATGGCAAATTTCTGGAAGGAACCGGCTGCCTGATTCTGGATCGGGAAAATAGAAAAGCTTACTGCTCCCTCTCAATCCGGGCTGAGGAAGAGTTGCTAAAACAGTTCTGCAAGGATTTTGACTACACCCCCGTGATCTTTAATTCATACCAGACCGTAGACGGTAAACGTGCGGTGATCTATCACA
>CAZWUD010000009.1:0-5045 GCA_964637055.1 uncultured Candidatus Cloacimonadota bacterium | reverse complement strand
GTGATCTTTAATTCATACCAGACCGTAGACGGTAAACGTGCGGTGATCTATCACACCAATGTCTTGATGGCACTGGGAACCAGTTTCGTTGTGATCTGCCTGGACTCTATCGATGATAAAGCTGAGCGCGAGAATGTGGTCCGTAATCTGAAAGCGGACAAGAAAGAGATCATTGATATCAGCGAAGAACAGATGCACCAATTTGCCGGTAATATGTTGCAGGTATTGGGTAAAGACGACAAGACCTACCTGGCGATGAGCGATGCGGCCAAAAAGAGCCTGACTCCCCAGCAGGTGAAAACGATCGAGAAACACACCAATATCCTCAGCAGTGACCTGCATACGATTGAGACCCTGGGCGGCGGAAGCGCCAGATGCATGATGGCAGAAGTATTTTTGCCCAAAGAATAATCTAAGAATCAATAGTAAATAACACATAGAGAAAGGCCTCCATCCCGGAGGCCTTTTTAGAGTGCTAATTTTATAAATAATCGGGGGGACAGGATCTATGTAAAGACGTTTAACTGTGATCAGGCTTAAAGCCGCATGACCCGGCAGGATGAATCGCTGCCACCGGGCAGCCTGCAAAGATATCCGGGTTCTTCCCCACACAAGTACCGCAATATGTGCAAAGGTCTTTGTCAATGAAAGCCTTGTCATCCACGTAGTGTATCGCGCTTTCAGGACATCTGTTTATGCAAAGACCACAACTGATGCAAGCTTCACTATCCACCACGTAATATTCATGGCTTTCTTCATCAGATCCGAAAGATGTGGGATTATCTTTGAGGCTAAGCTCATCACTATCTTGTTGTGTTTTTTTCGGGGCAGAATCAGCTTCAGTATTCTGGATAGAATCGGTTTGCGGTAGAGCAGGTGCATCCTCAGCAGGAGCATCGATAGGATCTTCCGCAGAAACGCCTAGTGTGTCCAGCAGCAGATCAGACTCCGTCACCGGATCTACAGTAGCCAAAAATCCATCCACACAGCGGCGGCAGCCATTGCACTTTACGGCGTCAACAATGGCCTTGCCATTTACCATTTTGATGGCATCAAGCGGGCACACGGTTTGTATTTTCTGTTTGGGGAAGACACCCCGGGCAGATAAAAACTGCATGACTGCTATAAACAATAGCAGCAGGACAATCAATACGGTTATCAGCTTTTTCATTGTTCCCTCTTTTTACTAATAGTTCCAGGTTTAGGGCATTTCTGTATGCAACGCTGGCAGTGAATACAATCCGGTGACTGCAGATATTCTTCACTCAGAATATCCAGATTCATAGGGCAATTCTTGCTGCATAGGCCGCAATCAATACACCGCTCCAGATTCCGGTGAATCTTGGGGCGCTTGACGCCCAACAGTTTACCCAGATATTGAGCGATATTCAAAATTGCGGCATAAGGACATAGCCATCGGCACCAAAGTCGATGCACAAAGAATCCACCGATAAGGATCAAAGCCAGGATTATCATCCCGCCCACGGCCAGGGAAGGCAAACGGGAAAGCCCGTATATAGGACAGAAATTCGTATAGATCCAGGATATCCCGGCGATTACCATAAACAAATTTATGCCCAAAAGCCAGTATTTGAGCTTTCTAAGCTTGCGCTCATACATTGCTGGGATCTTCGGTCGACAGCGTTTGCCGCGCAGGGCATAGACGCCTTCCTGAATGGTGCCCAAAGGACAGATATAGCCACAAAATATCCTTCCCCAGAAGATTGCGACTATGAAGAATACAATCCCCAGCAGGATGCCCAAGGCAAAGAGGCCCAGACTGAGATTTACAATGTTTCCCTCCAAAGCACCAAAGCAGACCAGGGCGTAAGGGCAGATATTATGGATGGCAATCATACCCGTGACGATCACTTTGGCTAGAATTGCCAGGGATAAGGCCAGGAATATGATCTGGATAATCCGTCTGAGTTTCAAAATTCTTCCTCCATCAGATTAAGCCCCTGTGTGGAATCCAGGGTCTCGATAAAAGGCCCCAGATCATAGCGTAGGCGTGAACGCAGTCTGTGCAGCATCTCACGGGTCTCGGGGATTTTGTCATAAGTACCTGCATAATAGAGCGCTATATCTGCAAAATAGCTTTCGTTTGGATAGGAGAGCAAGCCCTTTTCAATGAAGGGGATAGCATCGTCAGTATAGTTTTCCATCAAATGCGATAGCACATAGCTGATGTAGATCTTCCAGCCTTCGGGGTGTTGGAAAATCACCCTGTCTGCAAAATCACTCAGCTTTTCCCAATCACGATTTCCGCTATAAAAGCTGGTATAAAATTCAGTTAACTTCAGCTCATCATCGATGAATATCTTGCCGCGATCTATATATGACGTAGCCTGCTCATAATCTCCCATTTCGGCAAAATGAGTGGCAGCGCGGACAAAACCGGAGCCGTAATTTAGCACCAAACGGCGCATATTACCGTCTTTGAAGACCTTTTCATCATCAATCGACCGATACTCATAGATCTCGTCGATATTTTGAAGCAGCCTGGGTATATCTTCCAAATCATCACCAGGCACAGAGACAAGCCTGGCGACCATGCCCTCATTGCGGCAATATTCTTCAAAGCCGACGTAGCTTTCGCAGGTTACGGCAAAATAAATGGGTCTGTGGCCGAAATTGTCCTTGATGATCTGCATCACAGCTAGGTCTGAGACCCTGTAAAAGGGCTCACTGGGACGCCAGGCGGGAGTGGGATCCAGCCGCAGGGTGAAGCCACCCGAAGCCGGAGTGCCTGCTACCACGAGGTTTTCCTGCAACCTGGTGATGCGAAGCTCATCAATTCTGTCATCAGGATAACTAAAGCGTATACCTTCTTTGTCTCTGATCTGACGAATATACCACGGGGTATTTAAAAGGGAAAGATTTGCCACAGAGACGTCTTTGCGGATGCCGCGGAGATGTTTATTTTTATATTCCAAAGCCTGTCGTATCGCTTCCTCTGCCTCTGCAGATGGCGCTATGTCTTTGGCGGGATAGATATACTCTTTGGCATGGGGATCCTCCACCGCCTGTGCATACCAGAGCGGGAAGGTATCATTGTCACCATTGGTAAAGATAATGGCATTTTCTTCCAGTGAATTCAGGAAGTTTGTTCCATAGTCCAGAGCAATATACTCTTTGGAACGATCATGCACGTGGTATTGGCTGATCATATTGCCGACTGGCAGTATCAGCATGATGGCCGCCAAAACGTATTGAGCGGTCTTATTTTTGGGAAGCGTGACAAGTCCCAGAGACCCTATCCCCAGCCATACAGCCCACATATTGTAAGCCACGACGAAGAAATAATCACGATCTCTTACTTCGGCATTGGATAGATTCATCACAAAGACCATCACTATGGTCGTGAGCAGGATGATAACCAGGAAATAGTTGAAACTGTGTTTATTGCGCAAGCGTTGGAAATATGCTCCGCCAAAACCGAGAATGGCGATCAGCAGATTGCCGATACCCTGTCCCAGTTCCCTGCCCATATTGACGAAGGGTGCGAGTATCCCCTCCGGAAACCATTGCATGCCAAAATAGCGCAAAAAGTGAAAACCCATCTGCTCATTGAAGAAGCTGGCACGTCTGATCATGAAATTGGTATTACCATATTGTTTACGCAGGACATAATCCCAAAACATCTTCAAAGTGCTGGGATGTCCTTCATTGATGAAGGGACGATCTGCTGCCCGCACCATCAGATATATATGACTGGAAAGTCCAGCCAAAACCAGCAATGTGCTCATGATCCAAAATCTCTTGCTGAAAATGTTCCTGAGTTCATAAGCCAAAATTATCAGCACTACCAGGGCGAAACCCCATTTATCAAAATCATCGATCGACATGCTGCCGCCGATGGCGCCGAGTATGAAGTATCCGGCCAGGATCGCTACCGTATATCCTACGACCTTGGGCCAAAAGTTACTATTGCGCACTCCCTCTCGCAACATCGGATAAACGATAATAAAGAGGACTGCCGGGGCGATCTGCAAGGCCGTCTGGTGCACACAAAAGCCCAGGAAAAACAGATATACTATGAAAAGCAGGATATGCTGATGATCATAATCCCGGCTTTTTTCCAGCCAGACCAAGATCAACCACAAGATCAGGTTCACAAAAAAGACCAGGCCGGAATAGACCTCAGCCTCAATGGCATTCATCCAAAAAGTGAAAGAGAAGGCCGTATAAAACGCAGCTACCGTGCCGGCAAACATTGCTTCCCAAGCTTTTACTTTCATCATGCTCACCAGTTTTACCGTGAAGAGATAGGTGAACATCACAGCAAAAGCTGAGACAAGTACCGAGATGGATGCGGCGAGTGCACCATGGGGCACCAGCCAGCCAAAGAGAGCGATGAAAGCCCTGCCAAAAACGATGTAGAAGGGATTTCCAGGGGGATGGGGAACGCCCAGAATGCTAACGCAAGTGGCATATTCTCCGCTATCCCAAAAACTCATGCTGCGGGCTTGGGTCGATAAATATATCACCAGGGTGACGGCAAAGATCAGCCAGGCCAGGATGCGGTTGTATTTTACCGGAATTATGGCCTGTGGTCTCAAGACAAAATCATGATACTGCTTTATCGGTTCGGGTTTCTGATACTCAACACTTTTAGCTTTGGTGAGTTTTTTCTTAATCTCTTTTCTCTTGGGCATCAAAACTCCTTTAGTCTTTTAGTCCCGTTTTGGCGTAACTGGCAATTATCTGCTTTTGTGCAAAGAAGAAGAGTAGCACGATCGGGACGATGCTGAATGTGGATGCGGCCATCAGCAGAGTTGTCTGAGTGGAGGCCTCCTGATTGAAATAGCTCAAACCTACCTGCAATACACGCAGCTCGGGACGATTGATCATCACCAAAGGCCACATGAAGCTATTCCAGCTACTAATCAAAGAGAAGATGGAAGCAGTGGCGATGACGGGCTTGGAAAGTGGAACCACGATGCGCCACAGCATGCCAAAGGTCGAGCAGCCATCGATCGAAGCCGCATCAAAAAGCTCTTTGGGCAGAGATTTGAAGTGCTGCCTGAAAAGGAAAATGGTGA
>CAZWUD010000008.1:0-17794 GCA_964637055.1 uncultured Candidatus Cloacimonadota bacterium | reverse complement strand
ACTATGAACGCTTTGTGGATCAAGCCCTGAACCGGCACAGCAGTTGCAGCGCCGGTAGGATCTATGAAAGCGTACTTGACAACGAAAGAAAGGGGGTTTACCAGGGCAAGACTGTCCAGGTGATACCCCATGTGACCGATGAGATCAAGCGCCGCATCAAGATTCTATCCAAAGATAACGATATCGTAATTACCGAGATCGGGGGCACAGTTGGCGACATCGAAGGCCTTCCTTTTTTGGAGGCCGTGCGTCAATTGCGCCTCGATCTCGGTGTTCAGAACACACTGAACATCCTGCTCACCTACGTGCCATACATCAAAGCCGCAGGAGAGCTAAAGACCAAACCGTCCCAACATAGT
Source organism: uncultured Candidatus Cloacimonadota bacterium (assembly GCA_964637055.1). GTDB lineage: Bacteria > Cloacimonadota > Cloacimonadia > Cloacimonadales > Cloacimonadaceae > UBA5456. The sequence continues at coordinate 17,435 of CAZWUD010000008.1, read as the reverse complement.
GCATATAAACTGCGCGAGATTGGTATCCAGCCGGAGATCCTGCTCTGTCGCAGCGAAAAGCCTTTTGACGACGAAATCTATGCCAAGATCGCCCTCTTTACAAACGTGCCTAAAGACAACGTGATCAATGCGATCGACGTCAATTGCGTCTATGAGATTCCCATGAACTACCAAAAGGCCAAACTTCCTGATATCATCTGTGATCACTTCGTTCTGCCCAAGTGTGATATGGATCTGCGGGAATGGCAGGTCTTTTTGGATAACCGCTCACAAAGTGAAGGGACACTCAATATCGCAGTATGCGGTAAATATGTGAAACATCAAGATGCTTACAAAAGCATCGTGGAAGCTTTGTTTCATGCAGCTGCCAGGATCAAAAAGAAACTCAAAATAAAATGGGTGAATTCTGAGCGTAAGCTCAGTGATGCAGACTTGCAAAAAGAACTGGCAGGGATGGACGGTATCCTCATTCCAGGAGGATTCGGCGTGCACGGACTTGACGGCAAGATCGCCATCGCCCGCTACTCGCGCGTGCACAATCTGCCCATTCTCGGCATCTGCCTGGGCATGCACGCGATGGCCATCGAATATGCGCGCAATGTCTGCAAGCTGCCTGATGCCAATAGCACGGAATTTGCAGAACTAAGCCCTCATCCCATTATCCACCTGATGGATGACCGAACCTACAGAGAATTTGTGGGTGGCCCCATACGCCTGGGTGCATACGGGTGCAAGCTAAGCGAAGGAAGCCTGGCGCACAGGACTTATGGCGATAGCCTGATTTCTGAAAGACACCGCCATAGCTACGAATTTAACAACGATTACCGCCAGATTATGAGCGAAGCCGGATTGGTGCTCAGCGGAGTATCGGAAAATGATCTCCTGGTCGAAGTGGTGGAGTACCCCAAGAACGACTATCACATTGGGGTGCAATTTCATCCTGAATTTAAATCCCGTCCGAACCGTCCGCATCCTTTATTCATCGGACTACTAAAGGCATCAGCAAAGGCTTAGATGGCCATAATTGTAAAGAAATTTGGTGGTAGCTCGGTCGGCAATGTCGGACTCATCCGAAACATTGCCAGAAGGCTCGCCAAAGACTACCGTCGCGGGGACCAATTGGTCCTGGTGGTGTCGGCTATGGCCAAGACAACCGATAGCCTTTTTGCCCTGGCCTACGAGATATCCAGACATCCCTCCCGCCGGGAGATGGACATGCTGCTCACCGCCGGAGAAAGGATCTCGATGTCCCTGCTTTCGCTTTCTCTGATGGAAGAGGGCATCCCTTCGATCTCCTTTACCGGATCTCAAAGCGGCATCATTACAGATGGCCGTCACGGCAATGCCAAGATCCTGAAAGTCAATGCCTTCCGCATCCATGAGGAACTTGCTAAAAACAAGGTGGTCATCGTGGCCGGCTTTCAAGGAGTGAGCACAGCCAAAGAGATCACTACCTTGGGACGGGGAGGGTCGGACACCTCCGCAGTCGCTTTGGCCTGCTATCTGGGGGCCGATAAATGTGAGATTTATACCGATGTCGAGGGGATCTATACCGCCGATCCCAAAATCGTGCCCAAGGCCGGATTCATCCCGGAAATTGGCTATCTGAACATGCTGGCTCTGGCCTATAGCGGGTCCAAAGTCTTGCACCCCAGAGCGGTAGAATTTGCCTGCAAATACAAAGTTCCGGTGGAGGTCAAATCCTCTTTTAGCTTTCACTCGGGGACAACTATCACAAACGAAGAAATCACCAAGGATCAAAAAATGGAAGAGCGCACCGTAACCGCTATCGCACATAAAAAAGAGATTTTGCGCTATCGCATCGAACCTGACGCCAAGGCTCTCTTGCTCTTGGACAATTGGCATCATGAAATCTTCAAGCTAAACATGTTGGATGAGGTTTTGGAGATCTATGTGGAAGCCAAATATGAAACAGAAATAGACTATCTGCTTGCAAACTCAGACTATGAGAACTATGGTAAGGATAAGAATTTGGGCTTTGTGATCCTGGTCGGGCTGGGGCTGGCATCAGATCCTGCATTTATGGCCAAAGTGATCAAGCTTACCCAAGTCTCTCAGATTCAACGCATCTCACACAGCGAGCGTAGTCTGGAGCTGATCATGCCTGATTCTGAAGTGGAAAAGACCGTGGCAATACTGCATAAGGAACTTTTGGAGAATTGATGAAATACATTGTTACCAGTGCCCTCCCCTATGCCAATGGGAAACTGCATATCGGACACGTGGCTGGAGCTTATCTGCCGGCAGATATCTTCGTGCGCTATCTGAGACTGAAAGGCCAAGACGTCATCTACATCTGTGGCACCGATGAACACGGGACGCCCATCTCGATATCGGCAGACAAAGAGGGCGTGCAGCCCATTGATATAGTGAAGCATTATCACGACAGCATCAAAGCTGCCTTTGACGGAGTCGGCATCGAGTTTGACAATTTCTCCGGCACCGCCAGAGCTGAGCATCTGGCCCTCGCTCAAGAGTTTTTTAAGGATCTTTATCACAACAATCACATCAAACCCAAGACTACCAAGCAGTTCTATTGTGAACACGATAAACGCTATCTGCCCGATCGCTACGTGGAAGGTATCTGTCCCAAATGCGGGAAATCCGGTGCCCGAGGTGATCAATGCGATAGCTGCGGTCAGACCTATGAGACTACCTTGCTGAAAGAGCCCAAGTGCAAAATCTGCCAAAACACACCCATCATTCGGGAAACCAAGCATTGGTTTATCCAGCTTGACCACTTTACGGATCAATTACGCGAGTGGATCTCTCACAAAGACTATTGGAAAGACAACGTGCGCAACTTTATGCTGAACCTCCTGGAGCAAGGGCTGATCGAGCGCTCCATCACCCGGGATCTGAGCTGGGGAGTGCCGGTGCCTCTGCCGGACGCCGAAGGCAAGGTGCTCTATGTCTGGTTTGATGCGCCCATCGGCTATGTTTCCTCCACCGTGGAGTGGGCGAAAAAGCAGGGCAAGCCCGATCTCTGGAAAGACTACTGGCTGGATCCTGAGACCCAATTGGTACACTTCATCGGAAAAGACAATATCATCTTTCACGCTCTGATCTGGCCGGCAATGTTGATGGGACAAAATACCAAATACTGCCTTCCGCACGACATCCCCGCCAATGAATTTATGAATCTCGAGGGGCAAAAGATATCCACCAGCAAAAACTGGGCTATCTGGGTGGATGAATTTGTGCAGGATTTTGATGGTGAGTATCTACGCTACTATCTGGCCAGTAACGCACCGGAAAAACAAGACTCTGATTTTAGCTTCAAGGATTTCCAGGGCAAAATCAACGGTGAGCTGAATAACGTTCTGGGAAATCTGGGACACCGTGTCTTTAGCTTTGCTGCCAATCACTTTGACTCCGAGATTCGGCAAGTTCCCCTCAGTCCGGAAGCCAGTGAAATCATCTCTATGGCGGATCAAAGCATGGCGGAGATCGCAGCTTCATATCAGAATTACCAAGTGAAGCGCAATACCCGCTGCATCCTCGATATCGCCAGATTGGGCAACCGCTACTTTGATGATCAGAAACCCTGGCAGATGATCAGGATTGACAAGGAAAAGGTGAGGGAAACTCTTTGGGTATGCGCAGCGCTCTTGCAACGCATCTCTGTAGCCCTATCCCCCATCTTGCCCAGACACATGAAGGCGCTCAGGGTAATGATGTCCCTGCCGGATCTGACGCACTGGGACGATGCCTTCACCGAGCAAGACTATGTGCTGAACGAGTTTAAGCCGCTTCTCAAGAAGATCGACGACGAGGCTATCGAGAAGCAATTGGCCAAACTTCACTTTATGGCCGCAAGCGAAGCAAGCAAGACTTACGAGCCTGTGAAAGAGCAAATCGACTTTGAACAGTTTTCCGCCCTGGATCTGCGCGTGGCCAAGATCATCGCTGCCGAAGCCGTTCCCAAGACCGACAAGCTGCTCAAGCTCAAGGTCGAGCTCGGTTTTGAGACCAGAGAACTGGTGGCCGGGATTGCGCAAAGTTACAAAGCTGAGGATCTCATCGGCAAATGCGTGACCGTGCTAGTCAACCTCAAGCCCCGTAAGATTCGGGGAATCATGTCCAACGGCATGATTTTGGCGGCGCATGACGAAAACGGCCTGCATATAGTTCAGCCCGATGGCAGTGAGCCGGGGGCTCCGGTGCAATAATGAAGAAAGGCATCCTGATTCTGCTCTTTATCAGCACTCTGCTCTTTGCTGCAGAATTCAGGGATGGCACACTCTATCTGGAAGTCAATCTGATCAGCGGCGCTGCCTTGGAACTATCCACAAAAGAGATCCTCATCAGTGATGAAAGCGGACTCTTCAAGCAAAACCTGAGCGGCAGGCTCAGTATATCGCCCGTTCATGAAGCGCAAGGAATATGCTACGGCATCCTGGATGAGGTCATAGAAGGAACTGAGCCGGGTGATGAAAATGCCATTGTGAGCAAGTATTTTGCGTGGGAAGACGATCATTTGGTCATAAAGAGCCAAAACCAATACTTTTTGGAACAGAGTTTTACAGATAGGGACAGGGCGGAAGAATACGCTGCTGCATTGGCTTACCCTGCGGGTAGCGTGAAAGAAATCCCCATTGTGGATTCCCGGATAATTGTCCGGGATTCCCTGGCCCAGGATTATTATTTTGAAAGCCCCCTGCGCCTCTTCTCTGATCAATTGTGCCCGGGAGGGGATCTGCCCTATGAGGGAGAATTTATCATCAGGGTGGTGGATGGCAATCTGGTGTTCAATCAGTTGCTACCTCTGGAGGAGTACATTGCCGGAGTGGTGCCCAATGAAATCGGCAATTACAGTCCTGCAGAAGCACTCAAGGCGCAGGCCGTCGCTGCCCGTTCTCATGCCGTGAGTTTGCTGCTTTACAATCGGCACAAAAAGGATGGATACGACCTCTGCAACAGCACTCACTGCCAGGTCTATAAGGGCAAATATCTGCGCAATGCGGACATCGAAGAAGCTGTGGTCACTACTGCCGCAGAGATCATGTTCGTGGAAGACAGAGTGGCCGACGCCACCTATCACAGCAGTTGTGGCGGCAAAACAGACTCATCTCAAGCCATCTGGAATGGGGCTTATATCCCACATCTGAGTGGATCAACCTGCATCGACAAAGCGGCGGCTTATGATCTTAGCAGCGAATCCGGCGCTGCATCCTGGATCAAAACCAGACCCGACACCAAGGGCATGAGCTCTTGGGAAAGCAGCACCCTGGCTTGGGAAAAGAGTATCTCCAGAGAGCTTTTGGCCCAGAATCTCGGATTATCCCGAATCGATAGCATCCGCATCACAAAAAGAGGGCGCTCAGGGCGTATCCTCCAAATGCAGATCAAGGGGGACACGAGCTTTGACCTGAACGGTGAATACAGGATTCGTCAAGCTTTCGGCTCTCTCCCCTCATCCTTTTTCTACTTCAAAAACAAGACCGGAAAGAGCGTCATATACCCCTCTAAGACGATCACTGTCATAGGCAGAGGCTCCGGGCACGGAGTGGGGATGTGCCAGGTGGGAGCACTCAGAATGGCCAGAACAGGCAGTGACTATGAGGATATCCTGCAACGCTATTATCCGGGCATCAAGCTCACAACAGAGTGGATGCATGATGAATAACGCAAGCGGCACTCTTTTGCGCGGCAGCATCCATGACAATCAGTTCCGTCTCTTTGCCGCTGACTGCACCCAAATAGTACAATGCGTGCGGGATATGCATGATCTGTATCCACTACCCTCCATCATGATGGGCAGACTCATCACCGCTGTGGCCTTGATGAGTGGCGAGCTCAAAGCGCCCAAGAGTGAGATAGTGCTCCGCATCGATGGAGAAGGCCCCTTGCGGGGAGGAATAGTCATCGCCCAAAAGGACGGCTCTCTGAAGGGCTATGCTTTTGAGCCCCAGCTTTGGCTGGAAGTCCCTGAAGACAATTTCCGCGTGGGCAAACACATCATCCCCGGCACCTTGACTGTGATCCGCCAAAGCGGCCTGAAAGCCCCGTATCAAGGCAGAGTAAAGCTGAGCGACGGAGAAATCGGCAGCGATCTGGCAAATTACTATCTGAAAAGCGAGCAATTGCCCACTGCACTCAATCTCGGCGTATTGATCGACAAAGAAGCCCGCATCCGCAGCGCGGGAGGCATCCTGATCCAGGCACTTCCTCATGCAGACCGGGAGATCACCCGGAAGATTGAGCAAAATCTGGCCGCTACCCCAAATGTCTCTGACCTGATGGACATGGGCCTTTCTCTGGAAGATATCCTGCACAAATTCGTCCTGAGAGAACTCAAATGGCAAATCACCAAAAGCAGCCCTTTAAGATTTCACTGTGATTGCAGCAAAGAGCGATTTACCCGCGGTCTCATGCTTTTGGGCAATGAAGAGCTGAAGACTATGACAGATGGGATCGAGCCCCTTTGCCAGTATTGCAATCGCAGTTACAGCTTCAGCGGTGACGAAATCAAAGAACTGATAGGAAAGCTAAACTCACAATGAGATATATATTACTGACCTTTATGCTGATGAGTCTGCTGATTCCAGCACTCTCAGCATCCTCACTTTCGGCCGATGATCTCCGCTTCCTTTTGGATAAAGAGCAGTTTGAGCTAATCCAGAAATATGAGACAGACTTCCTGAGCCTTGCCGATTCCCCGCTGAAAAGCGAGCGGCAGCTCATCCTGGAATATGCACAGAGAACCGATCGGATAGCCCTGGCAATGGATATGCACTATCGTATCGCCCGGGATTTTGCCTCTCTGGAAGACGCCCTGCAGTGGCTCATCCTGCAAAGCTTGAGCTCCCTGGAGATCGAAGATCTACAGCTTCAGCACGCCGTGTTATCACGCAGCTTTGAGACCAAGGCAGATTCCCTGGTCTTTGCGCACTACAGCATGGGCGATGAGGCCGATGAGATCCTGGATAAGATTCAGGAATTGCCCGCATATAACGATGTGATCGAAGCCAGCGCCAAGAGCGTGCTGGATGAGATAGCCACTCAGGCCAGTTCTCATGAAGCGCTTGAGCTGATCGATGCCTTTTACCAGAGCTACCCCGCATCCGGATGGCATCAGGCCGCATATTATTACCAAATGTATCATCTTTCCCAGCTTGGTGATTACCCGCAACTAGCCGAGCTCATGCTCGAGCAGCAGCGCAAAAGCCCGGCGCATGCCTACATCACGGCCATATATCTCTGCAGCCCCAGCTTCCGCCGTGAAGCGCAAAATGGTGTTCAGAATATAGCTTTTCTAAATCAAGCCAGGCAAAACCTGGAATTTGCCTCTCAGGCAGATAGCGCCACCGTTCTTTTTGACGCTTTTATCGGCGAGCATTGGCAGAATAAAATCAAGCTCCTGGACAGTAAAGCCAGATACTATCTGAGCCTGGCCAGCGCAAGCCCAGAGGGATACTATGGTGACGAAGAAGATCTCATCGCAGTATTTGAAAAGCCCAATTCTGAACAGCTTGAGACGGTTGCGCAACTGAGCCAGATCTCCTTTGAGCAAAACGACCAGGGCGAGCTGGCAGAGCTGCATTTCTGGCGGGGCAAGCTGAAGTCTCTTTTCTCAGGTAGAAAGCATCTGGAAGCTGCGATCCGGGATTTTGGCCAGTGTCTGATCTACGGCGCTCCCCGCAGGCGCTTTGACAGTGATGCGCAGGTCTATATCAGCGACCTTTTGGCTCATTTACAGATTTCTTCAAGCCCCATTGAATATCTGCGCCAGATCTATGACTACAACGGCATCGTCTTTGAAGACACTCACTCTTTTGATGATCATCGCTATACCCGCGTGGCCATTGCAGATTATGATAATGACGGACTGCTGGATCTGCTCTTTAATGGCCGCTATCTATACCACAATGACGGTGATTTTAAGTTTTCCCCTCATCCTGACAGCAGTATGAGCCAACGCTTAAACACAAATGGCGGAATCTGGGCAGACTTCAATAAAGACGGAGACCTGGATTTTGCCGCTATCTCCCACTCTGTGATAGAACCCGGTGACGCCCTGATGAAGCAAAATCCCGACCACAGCTTTGTGCGCGTAAACGCCCGCGCGGGTGACATTGACGACCGCATGCCTTCCGAAGGCATCGCCTTCATCGATATCGACCACAGCGGTTACCCTTCATTATACGTGGCAAATTATGAAAAATGGCAGGAGCGCAGCGGCTATCCTGATCGTTTCTGGCAGAACGACGCATCCTTTTTCCGCGATCGCAGCACTGAGCGGGGATTCCTTTTGCCCGCATACACGGACAATCCCGGCCTGGCCGGACGTGGCGTGGCTCCCGCTGATTTTGACAATGACGGCAAACAGGAGATATTGGTCACAAACTATCGGCTCAATCGCAATTTCCTCTTCAAACAGGCAGACTCCCTCTTTGTAGATGTCGCGTCCCTATACGGCGTGGCCGGAAATTACAAAAACGGCTACTATGGCCACAGCATCGGAGCGGATTGGGGGGATATAGATAATGACGGTGATCTGGATCTGATCATCTGCAATCTGGCTCATCCTCGCTTCATAGATATTTCGGACATCACCCAGCTCTTACGCAATGACGGATTGACTCACAGGGTAGTGGCCTCTGACACTCTTTACTATTGGCAGTTTACGGATATAACAACCGAAAGCGGCATCAGCTATGATGAGATGCATGTCGAACCGCTTTTCTTTGATGCCGATAACGACGGCTTTTTGGATCTGTATATCACATCTGTCTATCAAAACGACCGCAGTTATCTCTATCATAATAATGGTGACGGCACTTTCACGGACATCACTTATCTGAGCGGAGCCAGGGTCTATAATGGCTGGTCTTGCGCTGCTGGAGATTTGAACCGAGATGGACTACTGGATCTGGTGATTGGCAGCGGAAATGGCACAAAGATCCTCAGCAACGTCACCGAGACCCAAAACCGCGCGGTATATCTGAAGCCGGTATTTAGGGGCAATCACACTGACCTGATCAGCATTTGCGAGGAAATGCCCCCACACCCCAATAGCCCTGCTTTTGGGGCCAGGGTAATGATGAAGGTCACCCACAGAGATGGCAATACCCGCACTTTGATGCGCGAGCTTAGCTCTGCCAAAGGCAGCAGCACCCAGAGCGCTCCGGAATTGCATTTCGGCCTGAATCAGGGAGAAATCATCAGCTATGAGTTATGGAGAAAAGCGCAATGAAACAAATACGCTGCAACCTTTTCAATCCCAGATCAGCCGACAAAGCAGACTTTCTGGAAGACCAGATCATCAGCTTAGATGCCGGTAAGATCATTAATATCCAGCCTTATAGAGAGTCCGAAGGCGCCTGGGAGGACCATCGCCACCTGATAGCCCTACCCGGTTTGATTGATCTGCATGTGCATCTTTCCCAATACCGTATCCGGGGTTTGTACCAGCCGGCCTTGCTCCCCTGGCTTCAAAAGACTGTATTCCCCCAGGAAGCCAAGTCTCAAGAGCCGGGTTTTGCCGCACAGTTGAGCAGAGACTTTTACAATGAATTGATCCGTAAAGGTACCACCTATTCTGTGATTTACACAGCACCATATCATCAGGCTGCAGAGATTGCCTTTGAAGTGGCAGCATACATGGGTATCCGGGCAAAGATCGGCATGACTCTGATGGACATGAATGCCCCTGATGAGATGCTACACAGCACAGACTATGCCCTATCTCACAGCATCCGTCTTTTTGAAAAATGGCAGAACCCCTTTTTGGGCTATATCTTCACACCCCGCTTTGCCCCTACTTGCAGTGAAGAACTGATGCGCAAAGTCGGAGAATATGCCTCAGGCCACAATGCCTTTATCCAGACCCATCTCTCCGAGAATCCTCAGGAGATCAAATGGGTGAAGGACATCTTTGGCAAATCTACTTACACAGAGGTTTATCGGGATTTTGGCCTGCTGGGTCCCCGGAGCATACTGGGGCATGCCATTCATCTTTCGGATGATGAGCTAAAAATCCTCAAAGATCATGATGCTGCCATCGCCCATTGTCCTGATTCAAATTTCTATCTGAAAAGTGGCGAATTCCCCCTGCGCCGCATAGCCGATCATGGCTTGCGCTTTGGAATCGGCAGCGATGTGGGAGCCGGGACCACCCTGAACATGCTCTATCATGCCAAACAGATGAATTACCGGCAGAGCCAGGACCCCGTGATGGCGGCTGAAATGCTTTACCGCATCACTTTGGGTAGTGCCAAAATCCTGGATCTGGATCAGAGAATAGGCTCGCTGGATATTGGAAAAGACGCAGATATCGTGTTTTTTGAGCCGCCTCAGGGTTTTGACATCTCCCGACAAAGCTTGGAACAGATGTTTTTTATGAGCGATGACTTCACTGTGCGTCGCGTCCTAATCGAAGGCAGAGACAGGCTATAGGCAGGTTTGCAGATCATGAAGGGCAAGGACTTTTGCTCTGCCAATGGAGAGCTATCAGAGGAGATCTGACAGTTTTAGCAAGATTGGAATTCTTCTTGCATCTCTATTAGATGTGGTTTTCTGCCAAATGTATCTGGCCTTGAATAAATTATTATGTAAAATAAAAGGAGAATCCCGTGAAGAAGATAACGATACTTATGTTGCTGATCGCATCAGTGGCTATTTTGTCCGCAGATTTAGTCTGGGACGATGCAGTAGCAATCCGCCAGGGTGTAAACATTGAATGGTTTCGCACCGGAACCGAGACCCTCGATGGTGGAGCAATCTATGTCTGGAGTGACACTCAATTAGGTGAACGTGACCTCTGGGCTCAAAAAGTGGATGCCTCAGGAAATTTAGTTTGGGGTGAGCCGATCTTGATCGACGGCAAGGTTGACCGTCAGGAAGACCCCGTGATAACCCGCACCAGTGATGGTAATTATATCATTGCCTGGATAGATTTTGCCTTTGATCTCGACGGCGACGTATATGCCCAAAAGATCAACGATGCCGGACAGCTCTTGTGGCAGGAAGGCGGCAAACCCGTCTGCACTATCCCCGGAATGCAGCTTGGCTTGAATATGGAAGCTGATATGGATGGTGGTGCTTTCATCATTTGGGGAGACAGCCGCAATCCCAGTAAAGATCTCTACGCACAGAGAATCTCCTCCACCGGCGACCCGCTCTGGACTGTCGACGGCATCCCCGTTGCTGACGGTAATGGAGATGAAGTGCAAAACACCATGCTCCCTGACGGACAGGGAGGCATGATGCTGGCCTATACTCATACCTATGTGGGCGAATCGGATATTTATGCCAAACATTTTGATGCCAATGGAATCATGACTTGGGGCGATACTATGTCCCTCGCTGTCGCTGACGGCAGTCAATCCGGAGTCCGCCTTGCTGCCCTGACGGGTGGCGAATTTATGTTTACCTGGGCTGATCACAGAGCAGGTGATCCGAATATTTATGCTCAAAAAGTAAACATCGCCGGTCAGAAACTCTGGCCTGATCCCTATATCGTTTACACTGATCATGATCAAGATCCCCCCGCTCAGCAAAAGAACCCCAGAATTCAGGCTACATCTGATAACGCTGCTGTAATCGTCTGGGAAGACTTTCGTTTGGATGCCCAGGGTGGGGACCTCTTTGCCCAAAAGATTTCCGCTGACGGCACGAAGCTGTGGGCAGAAGATGGCATCGCATTGACCACCGCTCCCTTTGCTCAGATCGGACAACGTATGGCCGCAGATACAAACGGCGGCGTTTACGTGGTCTGGGATGACCTGCGTAATGGTAACGCTCCCAATGACGACATCTATGCCCAGCATCTCAGCTCTACCGGTACAGAACTCTGGACCGCAGGCGGCAAAGCCATTTGCACCGCAGCAAATGCCCAGAACGGCGGGCTGGTGAAAGTCTCTGACGGCGATGTCTTCATCAATTGGATGGATATTCGCAACGGCAGCATAGGAATCTATTATCAAGTATTGGACGCATCTGGCAATATCTCTCTCGCAGAAGATGGCCAGGTCGTCTTTTGGGGACTGAGCGGAGACACACCCATAGGTCAATATCAGATCATTTCCCGTGCCAATGACAATGTAATCATCTGGCAGGATACCCGTTTTGCCATTGATGGCCTCCGCATCTTCTTCCAGATTCTCAGTGATGATGGCGAAACCCTCCTGGAAACCAACGGACGCCCTGTCACCATGGATGGCGGCGGCAAACAGGAGTTTCCTCACGCTGTGGCTACCGATGACGGCCATATCGGCATCGTCTGGAGAGACGGACGCACCGGCAATTCCAATATCTATGCCCAGCTCCTCAGCCCCAGCGGTGAAAGACTCTGGGGGGACAACGGCATGAAAATCACCGAGGAAGCGCCTCTCTCCCAGGATTACCCAAAAATCAGCTATTACAACGGTTCTTTCTACGTGGGCTGGGCAACTTGGGACCACCTGGTGGGAGAAGATTATTACTACCACGTTTATGGCCAACGCATCCAGGATGGTCAGAAGCAATGGGGGCCTGACGGCGTGATGATTTCTGTGCTCGAAGGTGAAGATGAGCTGCGCAACGAATGCACACTTTCACAAATCGTCGATAACTATTATGTATGGGAAAAAGTGAGTCCGTCAGGTTTCCAAACCATCTGGGCCAAACGCGTGGCTGAAGACGGCAATGCTATGCCCGGCTGGGATGAAGCAGGCCTGCAGACCACAGATATCGATGGCTGGGCTATGCAAACACTTCCGGTTGCGAAGACTACCCCACAAGGACTTTATCTTACCTGGAGAGATGGGCGAACCTATGTATATAGATACTTTGCTCAACATATCTCTGCGAACGGTCAACGCCTCTGGGATCCTGCCGGAATAAGTATGACTACCAGGCAAAATGAGCAGGAATTCGCTGACGTAACCGTGACCGATCACGGCATTGTCACTGTCTGGAGCGAGAACATGAGTGGAGTGCGAAACATCATGGCTCAAAAATTCTCTTTCCTCGGAGATAATCAATGGGGAAATCTGGGAATTTCTGTGGTAGAGAAAGATTCCACTCAGGCCAATGCCAGCATAGTCAGCTTTGATGACAACGGTATGATGGTGGCCTGGACAGACTATATGGCCATCGATAGCGATATTTATTACAATTATATCAACAACAGTGGCGACCTCGTCCTTGCTGCAACCGGTGGAGTGATCAGCGATGCCGGCAAGGCCCAGTACGAGCCCAAAGCGGATGTGAAGAATGACCATGCCTACGTAATCTGGGCTGATGGCCGCAGTAGTGGTAAAACTGAGATATTAGGCCTCTACGCACAGAAGCTAAACAACCAGACGGTCTCAATCTCTGATCCCGTGACGCCATCTGTGCAGGATATCCGCTTGCAGCAAAACTACCCCAATCCCTTCAACCCGCATACCACCATCGCACTACAGATGCCGGCCAAGGGAGAACTGAAGCTAAATATCTATAACGCCAAAGGACAATTGGTCAAAAAACTCTTTAGCGGCGACCTTCCCAAGGGTGAGCACAGCTTCACCTGGAACGGTAAGGATCAAAACGATCGATCTGTCGCCAGCGGAATATATTTCTACACAGCCAAAAGCGGAAGCAAGACTGAAAGCCGCAAAATGCTCCTCATGAAATGATTCCTTCATAAGTAAAACCCAATATCAAGCCCGGTGTGATGCCGGGCTTTTTTTGCCCTATTGTTTCAGCCAAGTATAAGCCTGGTTCCAGTCACTTTCATCCTCTGGCCACACGATGATCGTGGGAGAATGTAGTGACAATTCTATGACAAACTATCGGGAAAAGGATCTGAAAAGCAGGACGCAAAAGAGGGCAAAGCTCAGAGCGAGGATTTTGAAAAGGTGGAGAGTAATGGCCGGAGCTTAGCCTGTGCCCAGTCTGTCCTCACGGATGATTTCGGCCATGATGCTGATGGCTATTTCCATCGGGTTCTGGCTGCCTATCCTAAGGCCGATGGGAGCATGGACTTTCTTTAGTTCCGCTTCGCTAAAGCCCTGGCTTTTTAGGAGCGAGAATGTTTCGGCCACTTTGTGTTTGCTCCCGATCATGCCCAGATAGCGGTAGTCTTGCCTGAGGCATTGCTGCAATACTTGACGGTCGTGGGCATGGCCATGGGTCATGATCACCACTCGGGCATTGGGATCGGAGCCGATGATAGAATTCACATCATTGTAATCACTCAGATGCCGTTCATGCCCTGATTCCGCTTTTGCGGCATCCAGTATATCCTGCCTGTTATCTATCAAATGCACCCAATAGCCACACTTGATGGCCAATTCCCCCAAGGCTTTACCGCAATGGCCAGCGCCGATGATGTATAGCGATTTGGCATTGTGCAGAGGCTCGATAAAGACCAGTGCAAGACCTCCACAGATCATGTCCGTCGTTTGATGCTCTCCGATCTGCAGGCTGCCCAGGTCAAAGCTGATGCTCATCGCCGCCCCGGGACGTTCCTTGCGCACAAAGGATGTGATCTGGTGCTCCATCTCTCCCCCACCCAGGTTTCCGTAGCAAAGGCCATCTGGCGGGATCAGCAGCTTCATGCCCGCTTTAGCCGGAGAAGAGCCGTCAGTATGGATCACGCAAGCCTGCCACAGAGCTTTGTTGCCACCGCTGAGTTCAAGGAGTTTTTGATAGTATTTAGTTGTTTCCATAATCTGCTCCAAAGATGATCTGATATAGAGTAATAGCGCTTGCCACACTCACGTTGAGAGAGTTTTTCCAGCCCAAAACCGGCAGCCGGACGATTTTGTCGCAAAGAGCCAGCACTTTGGGATCAATGCCCAAGGCTTCATTGCCCACCACCAGGGCCAGAGGGAGTTGAAAATCTGCCTCAAAGACAGATTCTGAGGGTTCGGCAGTTTCCAGGGCATAGATCGTGTAGCCCTGTCCTCTGAGTTCTCGGACTGCATCAAGGCTGTTGTCAAAGCTCTGCCATCTGACCCTGTCAGCCGTGCCCAAAGCGGTCTTGGCCATATTCGGATGCTTTGGCGTGGCGGTGATGCCGCAGAGGATTAGCTCCTGTAGCGCCAAGCATTCACAGATGCGAAAAAGTGAGCCCACATTGAAGACGCTGCGCAGATTGTCGGCCACAAGCTTCACCTTTGAAGAACGGTTTAGATAGTGAGGATCAGCCATAGGGCTGCCATCACCGGTTCTTAGCAAGATCTGGCTATCCTTGAGGGTGCTCCCCTGATGATAGTCCGCCAGAGTTCGCAGGAGACGGAAGGGATCATCAGGAAGCCCGCTGATCAAGCTCTGCATGCGGGGAGGCAGGGGACTTTTGCACAGAGGATAAAGCTGGCGGATCTGCTCCAGGATCCGGCTGCGATCCTCAGTATCAGAGATGCGGTATTCCAGCTCTTTGAGAAGTTTGGACAGAGCCTTCAATTGAGCGTCAAAGCTGAAATTGAGAAACTTTTCTTTACCGTACCTGGCTTGGAACTTCATGGGTCAAAACGCTTGATCATTTCTGCGGCACTGATGAGATTTTCACAGATGAAATCCGGCTCATACTCTGTGCATTTCTGGAGCATCGAGCGAAATTCATCCTCCCCGTTGCCGGTAAGCAAGAGTATACTTCTGAGCCCCGCATTTTGTGCAAAACCGATGTCTGTGCCCCGGTCTCCGATCATGTAAGAGCGGGAGGGATCAAAAAGGTGATCCTGGCGCGCTTGTTTGAACATCCCGATGCCGGGCTTACGATCCTCGTGACGGATATTATAAGGCTCCACAATGCCGTCCTGGTGATAGGGTGCATAGTAGAGGCCATCCAGTCGGACGTCTTCCGCGGCGATGAGACCCTCCATCTTTTGATGTACCCGGTCCAGGTCTTCCTTTGAGAGATAGCCTCGGGCAATGCCGCTTTGATTTGTCACGATGAAGATCAAAAAGCCCAGATCTTTGAAGATACGCAAGGCTTCACCGGCTCGTGGATAAAGGTGATAGATATCGGGATCTTTGATATAGCCAAATTTATCCGGGCTGATCGTGCCATCCCGATCCAAAAAAACGGCGCGTTTAATATCTTTTGCTGTCACGTGTCTGAAACCTCAGTGCATCAGGGAATTGGACATTGAAGAAGACAATGCGGTAATCCCAATATTCATTACGTTTGCTAAAGGTAAAGTCCAATTTCCAGCAGTGCAGATCTCTACTCAAACTGATGCCTTGTGAGATCAGTTGCCGTTTTTTGAGATTGTAATAGCTGGAATAGGTTATCGAAAAATTGTCGGTAAGCTTGAATCCTGCATTCAGGCGCAGGTTTTGGGTTTTGCTATCTAGCAGACTTTTGGGGGCAAAAAGATCGTGAGTGATTCCCAGATTCCAGGCCTCCTGGCTTTGTGAGGGGAAGACGCTGTCTGTCTCTTCTCCAAATGCAGAAAAACTACGGTTTTTTGGCTTTGGGAAATAACTGGCATAAGGTGCGTTTCCGCTGATTCCAAGGGTCTGAGAAAAGTATTGATTCTCCACGGCCAGACCCTTGGGACCGATCTGGTAAGTATTTTGAATCAGGCTCAGGCGGTTGCTATAGCTCAGGCTCAAGCCATCCAGCTTCCAGCCCTTGTGATTGATCTCGCCCAGCTTGAAAGTCCCTGGGCGGAAGCCAAAAGTGTGGCTGAGATTGCCAAAAGGCTTGTCATCTTTGATCAGATTGGCAGAAATTCTCGAATCCCAACTGAAAAAGTCATTGATCTTGCGTTCAGCAGACCCGCTGCCAAATTTCAACTGCCACTTTTGAGCCAGGGAGAAGCTGAGATTGGCCTGCTTTTTGTTTTGCCTGAGAAAGATGCCGCCGAAGCCGTAAAACTCGCTATTCTCAGAATGATCCGGAAGATAAGTCAGGCCCACGGCCGGAGTCATGGTGTGGCGAATGGCACTGAGCACAGATTTGTCAAAAGTCCGGATGCCAAAGACATTAAAACTGGCATTCACTGAGCCCGAATAGTCATTGCCTCTCACCCACTTCTTTTGGTCACGATTGCGGTCAAACCAGGCTTCTGTATAGTTCACGCTTTGCCTCAGATTCAGCCATCCTCGATAGTTGTAGCTATGAGAAAGGCCCATGGCCTGGCGAATGCCAAAGTGGTGTTCCGCCGTATAGCGGGTGGAATCTGCAGGATCGACCGTATTTGCCCAGATGTAGTCCATGAAAGAGCTGTCTTTTGTATCCAGGTATCCGCTGTGATCCAGCCTGACCTGATAATTGTAGCTCAATCCGGAATACCAGACAGTGGCTGCCTGTCCCAGAAGCTCATAAACCGGACGGCTGGAAACACTCCAGCTGGCACTGGGGAGGCTGAGAGTGGCGCTGTCATTGATCAGATCCTGATTGTAGAGCGCTCCGGCATTAAGGTAGGTGCTGCCCAATGGCTTGCGGTATGAGATGCTGGAATTCAGTCTTTGGGCCAGAGATTCGTCCACCAGAT
>CAZWUD010000007.1:0-18192 GCA_964637055.1 uncultured Candidatus Cloacimonadota bacterium | reverse complement strand
ACAGTCTCTGACCAGTTTGATCGAAATTTCAGAGGCCGATGGCGGCATCCTCTGTCTGCATTATATCAGCAATCCGCCCGATACCTGGGAATACAAGCTTTTCAAAAACTTCTCCACTGAAGATCCTGACTATGATCTGATGATGAATCTCTGTGCCAAAGTGCATCATGAAAACAAACTGGAAAATCATAAACAGCCGCACTTTGCAGCGAAATACAATAATATCCTGCTCTTGCCGCTATCAATCCGAAAACACAACCTGGGCGTGGTGGTGCTCTTTAGCGAAAGCGGATCCCACTATTTTAGCGAGCGTATCATCAATCTGCTCAATGCGCTCTCAAATCAGATCATCGTGATCATCGAAAATATTCGCAATACAAATCTGGAAAAGACACACGCCAGCATCCGCGAGCAATTGCATCAGGACAATCTCTATGCCAATATCATCGGCAAAAGCCCGGAGATGATGAAGATCTTTGAGATCATCGAAAAGGTGAAAGATACCCCCACCACCGTGCTATTGGAGGGTGAGAGCGGAACCGGTAAGGAGCTGATTGCCAGAGCCTTGCACTACAGTAGCAACAGGGCAAACAAAGCCTTTGTAGCGCAGTATTGCGGAGCTTTGCCGGAGACGCTCTTGGAAAGCGAGCTCTTTGGCCATGTCAAGGGCAGTTTCACTGGAGCGGCTTATGACAAGAAGGGGCTCTTTGAGGTTGCCGATGGGGGCACATTCTTTTTGGATGAGATATCCGACATCAGTCAATCCACGCAGGCCAAGCTATTGCGCTTTTTGCAGGAAGGTGAGGTCAAACGCGTGGGCGCTACCAAGACCGAGAAAGTGAATGTGCGCGTGGTCTGTGCCACCAATGTCCCCCTTCTGGAGAAAGTGGATAATGGGGATTTTAGACTGGATCTTTACTACCGCCTCAATGTGATCCGCGTCCAGGTCCCGCCGCTGAAAAACCGTCCCGGAGACGTCCCGCTTCTGGCCATCCACTTTTTGGATAAATATAATAAACGCATCGGCAAAAACATGCTGGGCTTTAGCTCGGAAGGGATGAAGACGCTGGACAATTACGACTTTCCCGGCAACGTTCGCCAGCTCGAAAATGAGATTGAGCGGGCAGTGACGCTGGCGGAGGATAACACTTTTATCACCCCGGAAGATTTCTCCGATGAGGTGCATCGACACATGGAACAGAGCCGGACTATCGATCTCTTGAGCAGTAGAAACAATCTCAAAGAAGCGGTGGAGGAACTGGAACGCAAGATGATCCAGGCCGCTATGGAACGCAATGACTGGAATCAAACCCAGGCGGCGCGGGATCTGGGGCTTTCCCGGCAGGGACTGATCAAAAAGCTGCAGCGCTATAACCTCTTTCGGGATGAATGATGGATTTTGCAAAGTCACTTAGCTTTGTGGCCGTGGATATCGAAACCACAGGGCTTGCTGCCGAACGGGATGAGGTCATTGAGATTGCGGCTGTGCGCTTTAGAGAAGGCAAGATCGTAAAGAGCTATGACAGCTTTGTGAAGCCCAAAGGCAAACTGCCGAAATTTATCCAGCAATTGACCCATATCACGCCCCAGGATCTGGAGGATGCTCCCGAGCTGGCAGATGTCCTGCACGGATTGCGTGACTTTGTGGGCAAAGATCCCGTGGTGGGGCATAACGTGGGCTTTGATCTGGGCTTTATCAATCATAATTATGCTCTTTTGGGACAGTTCCCGCTGCTCAACGAAGCCTGGGATACGGCGGAGCTTTCGCGTATCTACATGCCCTTTGTGGCAAATCACAAACTGGGCACGATGGTAAGGCACTTTGGCATCCCGCTGGAAAATGCGCACAGAGCCGATGCAGACGCCACAGCCACGGGCTATTTGCTGCTGAACCTGGCCCAGCACATCACAAAGCACTATGACATGGTGGTCAATGCCAAGCTCAAAGGCTACTGTGTGATGGCGGCACAGATCTCCGGCGAGAAGTTTTTGGACCGCATCATCCGCTATCAGCGCCAGCATGCGATATCCTCACCGCCCGCTGCAAAGCTGGAAAGCCCTTATTACAACGTGATCGAAAACATCCTGCCTGCGGCACAGAATCCCAAGATAGATTCTGTCTTTTCAGAGCACGGCCTCTTTGCCGAACGCTTCCCAAATTTTGAATTCCGGGCCGGACAGGTACAGATGGCGCAGGCGGTCTCTGAAGCTTTTACCAATGAAGAACATCTGGCGGTGGAAGCCGGCACTGGCGTGGGCAAGTCTTTTGCCTATCTGGTTCCCTCACTTGAATTTGCCCAACGCACTAAGGCCCGAGTGGTGGTCTCTACAAACACAAAGAACCTGCAAGAACAGCTTTTTTACAAAGATCTGCCTCAGCTCAAAAAGATCCTGCCCGTGCCTTTCAAAGCGGTGCTGATCAAAGGCCGGGAAAATTACATCTGCGAGCGCAGGTGGGAAGAGATGCTCAGTCAGGGAGACAGAGAGCTTAGCACTTGGGATGCACAGGGGATGCTGGGTCTTTATATCTGGAAATTGCACACCAGGACGGGGGATATCTCCGAAAACTCCAGTTTTGACCGCAATCGCTTTAGCATCACCTGGCGCAAGATCTGTTCTGACCGTTATCTCTGTAGCAATCGCAAGTGCTATCACTATCGCAATTGCCACGTGATGAATCTGCGCACCCAGATCGAAAAAGCATCTGTCGTGGTGGCAAATCACGCCTTGCTTTTGGCAGATATGCGCATGGAAAACAGCAGCTTGGGTGAATATAAGTATCTGATCATCGATGAAGCGCACAACCTGATGGCATCAGCGTCCAAACATTTGGGATCCAGCCTTTCCTATGCCGATGTGAGCATTTTGCTCAATCTGATCGGCGGATCATCCCGCAGGCGCCGCTCAAGCTTTGTGGCCAATCTCAGCAAGGCAGTGGAAAAGAGCGTTCTTCCCGAAGGGAAAAAGTCGCAATGCATCGAGACCGCCAAGCATCTGGAGACACTCAGTGAAGCGCTGCGCAAGCCGGCTACGGATGTCTTCAATCTGGCTGCAGCCCGATGCGCGGCATCTGGAAGCTATAACAAATGGAGGGTCAAGGACTGCGGAGAAATCCCCGAACTCTTTGAGCAGCTCAGGCGCTTTAGCATGGGCTTCAAAGAGCTGGTCAAGGGCGCATTGGCTTTGGAAAACGTGATCAGCTCCCTGGAGAGCAAGCAATTGCCAGCCTATGATCAGCACCTTGAGATGGCCAACTCTCTGGTAATGAGGCTATCCGAGATGGAGGGCGTGATCCTGAGTATCCTCAATCCGGATCTGAACAACTTCGCGCTCTGGATTGAAAACAATCCCCGCCTTGACCGCAATCAGCCTTCATCCGTGCTGAACTATGCACCCATTGAGGTCAATAGCTTCCTGGCCAAGCTGCTATATGAAAAGATACCCTCAATCGTTTTTACCTCAGCCACTTTGGCGCTGAGAGGCTCATTCCGCTATTTTATGGGGCAGTCCGGCTTGAACCTGGTGAAATCCAAAGAGGTGCGGCAGCGCATTGTGGATTCGCCCTTTGACTATGAAAGGCAGTCCAAGCTGTTGATCACCAGCTTCCTGCCCGAACCCAAGGATCGCTTTTTCCAGAGCCAGGCCATCAACTGTCTGAAACAGATCTTTGTCACCACCGACGTAGGCACGATGGCGCTTTTTACCGCATATCGGGATTTGGACGCCGCCTATGATCAGCTTGCGGACGATCTCTATCATGCCCACCGCCCCTTCTTTGCGCAGGGTAAGGGCAGCAGCCGCAATAGCATCCTGGATGAGTTTAAAAAAGCGCACAATGCAGTGCTTTTGGGCACGTCCTCCTTTTGGGAAGGCGTCGATGTGCAGGGAGATTCACTATCACTTTTGATCCTGTATAAAATCCCCTTCCAAGTGCCTTCCGAACCGCTGGTGGAGGCTTATATTGATAAGCTGGAGCGTGAACAGAAGGATTCTTTTATGCACTATATGCTACCCAACGCTCTGCTCAGGATCAGACAGGGTTTTGGCCGTCTAATTCGCTCCAAAACAGACCGGGGTATCGTTCTCATCATGGATAGCAGAGTCAGCCACAAACGCTATGGCAGCTATTTCAAACAGATATTACCCGGCAAACACGTGGAGCTGAGAGACGAGATCCAGCTCATTGACGAAGTATCGAGGTTTTTTAGCAAAATATGAAGGATATCAAACAGCATTTCCCCCAGCTTTGGGATAGCGGCAAGCTCCACTTTGACAAAGCTCTGGCACCATACACGAGTTTCAAGATCGGCGGACCGGCAGATGTGCTGGTGATGCCGGACACGCAGAAAGACCTAATCGATCTCCTGATCTATTCTCTGAAGAGAAGAATCCCCTATTTCATTCTGGGTAAAGGCACAAACCTGCTGATCTCGGACAGAGGCATTCGTGGCATAGTGATCAGCATGGAAGGCTTTCAAAAGATCACCCGCGATGAGGAATACATCTCCGCTTTTGCCGGGGTGAAGCTTAAAGATCTCTGCCAATTTGCACAAAGAGAAGGCCTTGCTGGGCTCGAATTTGCCAGCGGGATTCCCGGATCCGTGGGCGGAGCGGTCTTTATGAATGCCGGCGCTTATGGTGGCGAGATCAAAGACGTGCTTTACTGCAGCAAATATCTGATCCCCGAGCTTGTGGATCTGCAGGGAGGCTGTCCCATTCATCATCTCAAGGCTGAAGAGCATGACTTTTCCTATCGTCACAGTATCCTGCAAGATAGGGGCTGGATCCAATTGAGCTCGGTCTTCAAACTGAGTGAGGATGACCCGGACGTCATCCAGACGCGCATGGTTGACAATGATGCGCAGAGGCGGGAAAAGCAGCCCGTCGACCTGCCCAGTGGAGGCTCTGTCTTCAAACGCCCTGCCGGTCACTATACAGGGAAGCTGATCGATGATTGCAGATTGCGCGGCTATCGCATCGGTGATGCAGCGATCTCGGGCAAGCATTGCGGCTTTATCGTCAATCTGGGCTCAGCTACTTCCGCTGAGGTCAGACAGTTGATCAGCTATGTGCAAGACAGGGTCAAAGAGCGCTTTGGCGTTAGCTTGGAAACCGAGATCCGCATGGTGGGAGACTATTGAAAAACAAGCTTTTGCCTCTGGGCTTTCTGGTCCTGCTTTTGGTCATCTGGCATTGGCTCAGTGCCCGGGCCACGATTGCCTTTTGGATATTGCCCTCACCCCTGAATGTCATCAAAGTCTTTGGGGAAAAGATGCCCTTGATCTGGCATCACCTGAAGCCCACCATGCTGGCTTCCATCACCGGGCTCTTGATCAGCATCGTGATCGGCTCGCTGGTGGCGATTGCCATGGATGCCTCCAAGGTCTTTCGCCAGATCCTCTATCCCTATCTGGTGATATCTCAGACCGTTCCCATCATCGCTGTGGCCCCCCTGATCATTATATGGTTTGGCTATGGAGTTTCCGCGAAGATATTCACCGTTGTCCTGGTCTGTTTCTTTCCTATTGCCCTGGGTCTCTTTGAGGGTTTTCAACAGGTTCAGATAGATCAGATCCGCCTCATGAAAGCCTTGGGAGCTTCGCCCTATAAATGCTTCCGCTATCTGAAATTACCCTCCGGCCTGCCGGGCTTTTTCACCGGACTGAAACTTGCTGCGACCTATAGCGTGATGGGGGCTGTGATCGGAGAGTGGTTGGGAGGATCTGCCGGCTTGGGCATCTATATGACGCGTGCCACAAAGTCATTTCAGACGGCGGAAGTCTTTGCCGTGATTTTGGTCATCATAGCGCTATCCATGACGCTCTTTGGCATCGTGGCAGCGCTGGATCGCATCTTTTTGGGCTGGCGCTATCAGCATCAGGATGAATACATAGAGACCAGATAGTTTCCCTCAAGCTTTTTGTGGCTTGATTCTCAGGCTGGAGGCATTCCGCTTTATCCATTCCCAATGTTGCCTATAATCCGGATCCAGCTTCTCCATCAGCAGGTAAAAATCCTTTGAATGATCAAAATGAATCAAGTGGCAAAGTTCGTGCAAAATGATGTAGTCCTGGATCTCTGGAGGCGCCATGATCAGCGTTTTGCTCAGGCTGATTCTGCCCGCTGCTGAGCAAGATCCCCATTTGGAGGTATTCCAGCGCAAGGAGACCTTTGCGGGTTCCAGTTTATGCAGCCTACCCAGCTTTAGACATCTGTTTCTCAGCCTTTCGGCCGTCACACCGTAAAAGTCCTTCAAGACCCGCTCTGTGTAGCCTTGCAGATCTGTCCTGATACTCAGGATCCCTCGGGCTTCATCAAAGGCCCAGCTCCTGCCCGGCATAGTCCGATATCTCAGATATATGTCTTTTCCCTGATAGGGGATAGGGCTGCCGTCCTGATATTCCACACCGGCATTGAGCTTGATATAGTTGCTCAGCAGGCGGTTGACCATCTCAGGCTTGGACTCAAGGGCTTTCTCAATATCAGATTTGGCCAGACCCAATGGTGCCCTGATCTGCAGTTTGTTTTCAGAGATTGCCCTTACCTGCATGGACTTGCGTCTGCAGTAAATGATATCCAGATGCAGGTCTTTGATCATGGACGCTTGCTCAGATAGCCCAAAAGCCTGTTTTTCAGATCATCCAGGACTTCTCTAAAGCCGGATAAAGCTTGCTCGGGATCTGATGCACTAAAGCGGACGGGATCGGCAAAAGCCATGTGGATTCTGGGGGTATTATGGTGAAAAACCGGGCAATTTTTCTCGGCATGATCACAGACGGTGACGACGAGGTCCAGATCATCACGATCCCAGAATTCTGAGAAGGATTTGCTGCGCAAACCGCTGGTGGGGATATCCCTTTCCTGCAAGGCTTTGATCGCCAGGGGGTGCACTCTGGAGGGATGCGTACCGGCAGAGAATGCCTGCCAGGTTCCTTTCAAATGGTGATTGATCAGGGCTTCAGCCATGATGCTACGGCATGAATTTCCGGAGCAAATGATCAGCACTTTCTTCATCTATTTTGATCCTATTTTTGGCAGATTATTCATCAATTGCAAGCTTTGCACTTGATAAAGCACCCGCAGCCCATAAGAACAGAGCTGCGGGTTTTCACAATAAGCCAGCTTGTAATCTTGTTCTGGTTTTACAGTCTGCTGGCGATGTAGTTCACGAGCTTTGAAAGGCTATAGACATAGGAGCCCAGCTCGTTATCATACCAACCAAACAACTTAGCGTGGGTGACGGGCATTCCCAGCTCTTTATCGGTCTGAAAGCCCTGATAAGCAAGCTCTTCGGAAGGGAATCCGATGAAGCCGGTTCGGGTATGAGTCTCAGAAGCTTCGAGGGTGACTGCAGCCCGGGCGCCGATCATATCTACCGAGACATTCTGCCTTTCACTATAGATCAGCAGGTCTTTTTGTGCACCTTCGGCGGCGGCTTTGTAGACATCATTGATCAATTCGCGAGTGATCAGCGGTTCACCCAGATCGTTGAGCTTGGTATGAAAAGTCACGTTAAGATTGATCAGAGATGCGGTACTGGTCGGGATGCGCACGCTATCTGCCATAAATCCGATTTTCTTGATCTCCGGCATCACCAATTCCAGAGCCTTGGCCGCTCCGGTGGTAGAAAGGATGATGTTGTTGAGTATACTGCGTGATTTTCTGAGGTCACTGGCACCGGTTTTGGGCACGCTGTCCAGGATGGATTGGGTGCTGGTGGCAGCATGGATGGTGTTCATGGAGGCGGTCACAATGTGGGAAGTGAGCTCATTTTCCATCAGGGGCTTCATCATGTGGGCGAGTCCGGTGGTGGTGCAGGATGCTGCAGAGATGATGTGATGTTCACCTGCTTTGTATTCCAGGTGATTGATACCATATATCATGGTTTTGGAATCTGCAGGACTTGGGCTATTGCCTTTTATCTTGAATGGAGCGCTACAGACGACCTTCAGGGCTCCGGAATCCAGATGCCCGCGCAGACAGGGTTTGCCACCTTCCGAGGGAAGGGTCGGATCCTGAAACTGGCCAGTGCAGTCCACTACGATCTTCACGCCTTCATTCAACCAATTGATATCTTTGGGATCTCTGGCCTTACGCAGGATTTTCACCGGGATGCCTTCAATCTCAATGATGGGTTTAGAGGCATCAAGGATCTTGATTTCCGCTTTTTTCCCCACCATTCCGTATAAGAACTTGTGGATGGAACCGTAAGTGCTGTCAGTCTCGATCACCTGAATGAGGTCATCCAGTTTTTTGCCAACTTCCCGGCCACAATTGACTACGATACCATCGTAATGTCTGAGGTGGATCTGATTCCACAACAAGAGTTTGCCGATTCTGCCAAGCCCGTTGATGCCCAGCAGGTTTTTGTTTCGTAAGCTCAGGTTCATGCTTGGATCTCCTTTTTATATATATTTGTTTTTAAGTAATAGAGTGAACGCTCTGCAAAGGGTAGTGTCCCAGATATATGGCCCCGCCGGTGGCATCCAGGGAAATCTTGTCTCCGGATTTCAATTTAACACTACCGATGGTGCAGCTGGATCTGTCTTCATCCACCACCAGATCCCGGCAATTGACTATTCCCACCAGTCCTAACCTGGTGGCGGTCACCGCTGCGTGGGAAGTAACCCCGCCTCTGGAGGTCAAAAGTCCCTGGCATTCAAAAAGAAGCTGCATATCATCCGGCACGGTATCCGGTCTTACCAGGATCAAGGGATCAGGCTGCTTTTTCAGCTTGTGGATGTCTTCAAGGCTGATCACGATGACGCCGTTCATAGCGCCTTTACCGATACCGATGCCGCTTCCGATGCTTTTCAGCTTGCAGGCAGTGGTGTTCAAGACCTGATAGTCGGGACTTTTGTGGATCACCTGATTGCGGGTCTGCAGGATGTAGAGCTGGTCTTCAGAGCTTCCTTCAAAGGTAAACTCGATCTCCTGATGGGGAAATTTGCGGTCTTGAACCAGTTGCTTGGCATAGCGATGCAGCCTTTGATATATTGCGGGTAAATCCTTTTCCAGGGACATCTCTTCGCCCTGCCTCTCCCTTTCGTATTCGGAGATTGGCAACGTGTGCACCAGTCCGGCAACCACATCCTCACCCTGACTGCACAATGTAAAATCACCATTCAGACAGATTCCCGAATCTTTGTTCCAGTCCGCATAGGTAAAGAGGACTCCTGTGCCACTTTCCAGCGAGATATTGCCCAGCACCATCTTTTGGATGATCACGGCAGTGCCCCATTCTTCGGCAATGTGCAGCATGGAGCGGTAAAGCTTGGCACGATCGGTGTTCCAGCTATCCAACACATGGCTGATGGCCTGATACAATTGCTGGAAGGGATCCTGTTCAAAAGTCACATTGTGCTTGCTGAGGATCTCTTTGTAATTCCCCACCATGTCTCGCATCTGTTGAACGCTGAATTGGGTTTTCAGCTCAACTTCATAGCGCTTTTTATAGTCTATCATCACCTTGTCAAATTCATCGCGGTCAATGCCATAGGCCATTCCCCAGCTCTGGATCAGACGGCGATAGCAATCCCAGGCTGTCCAGCCGTAATTTGGCCTTTTGGAGAGCTTTTGGGTAACCTCATCATTGAGCCCGATATTCAAAAAAGTGTCCATTGCCCCGGGCAGACTCATCGGTGCTCCGCTGCGCACGGAAAAGAGCAGTGGCTGTTTCGGATCCCCAAAGGTGAGCCCTGTATAGCTTTCCAGACGCTGAAGATTCTTCAGCAAAAGGCGGTCAAATTCCTCGGTTATATCCGGATGAGTATTGATGATATCCCGGTTGCGATAGAGGTCAGTGGTGATGACAAATCCCGGCGGTACAGGAAATTCGAATTGATAAAGTCGTTTGAGAAAGAAAGCTTTCGAGCCCAATAGCACTTGATTTTCAATCCGGGAATTGCGCGTGTATAGGTGAAAGAAGAGGCGATCCGGATCGTAAGACATCAGCTTTCCAATAGCTTCGCGGCTAAATAGCTTGCGCATCTCGGTCAAAGACGCCAGGATGCGTGTGATAAAGCCATCCAGTCCCTGCACCAGAAAAGATGCCGAAAGCAGAGTGCGATAAAACTCTTCGGAAAAGATCTCCTTTTCCTGCTTGGAGGCATGATCGGCCAAAATGCTTCTCAATTGACCATCATAGAAACGGTAAAAGTACTCATCGATAATTTCTCTCACGCTGTCTTTGAGCAGGTTAAAGATATCCAGATATTGATCAATCGTTAGGTCAGACATGTGTTGCACAGAGCTCAGCATGCCCAGGGCAGAGCCAAATGCGTCGCTGGTGACCTTCTCCTGCTCCATGGCATAGTCATAGATCTCCAGGATGCGAACGATGCGCCGCAGGGTTTTGCGGCTGATGTAATCCAGGTTGATCTGAGCAATGTTTCGCTCAAAGAGGCGTCCGATTACATTTTCCAGACGGAAGACCATGCCCATCGCCTCCAGTTTTGGCTCATTATATGTGCCATACATGGAGGGAATCCCGGCCGCAATGTGACGTTTGTAATAAATGTTTTCCCAGGTACTGGTGGGGTTTGGGTCCAAAATCCGGGTATTGAGCCTGCTGATATAGGATAGCATCTGGCGGATCGAGCTGTCATAGTCCCTGCGGTTCAGGCTGGTGCGCAGACGGTTTTGCTCTTTGGCATCAAAGAAGCTGTAGCGCGAGAGAAATTTCACAATGTCATAGGGATCCAGATCGTATTTATCTTTCAAGAGAAAGTGGCAAAAGCAGAGGAGCTTGATGCGTTTGGTAAAAAAGTCTTCTTCCAGATCACGGAAGATCAATTGCACTTTTTGCCAGGACAAAGCCAGCAACTCCGTATCCGTCAGCTTGACTTCCTGCAGGAATTCTTTGAGAGCTTTTTGCTGTCCGAGAGTTCTTTCATCAGGCTTTTGGATCTGATTCCAGACATCGGCGGGAATCATCTTTTCCAGCGGTTTGGGGTCCAGATCCACCCAGTAACGTAGGATTCTCTCGATCAGAGTGATCTGGGTGCTGTTGCTTTCAGTATGTATCTGTTTGCGCAAAAAATGGATCAATCTATCTTTGCGCATAGAGAGTTCATCCAGGTTGGTGCTGGCATCGCGAATCTCGCCTTCGGCTCCGATCTCATTGAAGAAAACCGGAAACATGCGCAGCAGATGTTTGCTTTGCACGTAGATAGGCTGAAGCTCCGAGCCCAGGAAGGCCGAGACGTCTTTTTGAAAGAGATCTGTATCCGAGATGAATATCCCCCCTCGATTGAGGCTGATCACCAAAAAAGCCAGCAAGTCTTTATTTTGCTCAGGCTTGATAGCGATCAGTTCCAGCAGGATGCGCAGGTGTTTCACATGGTTTTTATCCACTTCGAGCTGCCAGTCACTGGCGATGGTGACCTCTCCCGGGGCGGTGAAGCCCAGATCCACGATGTAATTCATCACTTCATGATGTAGCTGGCTATTTGAGCCTTTCAGCACGGCTTTGCCGACGGTGAGCATGCAATCCAGGACAATGGATAGATGTTTATCTGTGAAAGATTTAAGGGTGCTAAAGGTAGTCTTCAGCATCTGCGAGACTTCTTCGGCGGAGAGCTCGACATAGAGATCCGCCAATTGCCGGTTCAGATCCCACAGAAGGTGATCCATCATGTCCAACATAGTGGGCAAGCCCAAAAGGAAGAATATGTATTGCACACGGTGGCTCAGGTGGGAAAACTCGCGAATGTAATCCCGGTACAATGTGGCGATCTCACCAAATGCCGGTACTTTTTGCAGATCCTCTGTTTTGTGAGCCGCTGAGACATAGTCTATCCAGTAGCTATAAAATTTATCCCCGGGTAGAAGTGAGAAATCCATATCAGCAGGCTTATGGCTCAGCTTATCTATCCAGCTCTGGACATCCGTGCAGGATTGCCAGTAACTGAGATTTGCCAAAAGCAATCTCTGCAGGATGGTGAAGTAGCAGGCCGAATCCGGGTATTTTTTCTGCAGTAGCAAGGCAGTCTTGCGCAGGTGACTGCTGAGGCGGACAAAGATCGCTTCGTCGGCTTTGCTCCACTGATCCAAAATCCGGATAACGCGGTCATAGATGACGATATCGCCCTGCTCGGTCAGCAAGTTGCAAAATTCCAGATAGTTTTGATATAGCTGCTTCAGGTCTGATTCTTTCACACAAAGGCTTTGTGTCTTTTCAAAAATATCCAGCAGGATATTCTGAACCTTTTCGGCTTCACTGTGACCAGAGAAGTACCAAATGTCACCCAGGATGCTGGATCGCATCAAGCTCAGAGCAGCGGTGGGATTCACAAAGGGGTGATAAAGCTCATCCAGAAAAGCCTGCAACCTTTGGTGAACACCAAACAAACTCTTTGCCTGATCCAGCAGCCACCGTGCAGGTGCTTCATATTCGATCTTAGCTACCTTAGTGGCTTGCAGATTCTCGGCTAATGCTTTTGAAACTATGCTATCCAATTTCTCATCCTTTTACATACTCTGGATACTGAATACCCGCTACCTATTAAAAATGCCGGTGAATTTCTGTCAAGGTCAATGTCGGGAGTGAGGGATAGGCACGCAGATCTCGCAGATTACGCAGAATTTTTATTGAGGAAATCCAGTTTTCAAGTTTTCAAGTTGCACGTAGCTCAAGCCTCTAAACCTTCTCAATTCTTTTAACCTTTTATCGCACCCATCCGTTTTATCCGTTCAATCCGCGTTCTATAAGCCCGCTCCACGCTCCATTTCTTATCTCAGCTCTATTTCGACATCATCCCATTATCCTCGTATGGACAGAGCTTGATCGCGGGACAAAGTCTACTTTACACTGTCTTAATTCAATATCCGCGCGTTATGTGTTGCATCAGGGCTAAAAATCTTGACGAAAAGCCTGAGATCATAATCTTGCTACTGTATAAGGAGTGAAGTCATGAAAGTAGATATGATCATCATCAATGCCAGGCAAATTGCCAGCATGAATTCAGATAAAAATTTTAAAGCAGGGGCGGCCATGGCGGATGTCTCGGTCGTTGAAAATGCCGCCATAGCCATCCATGAGGGCAAGATTGTGGAGATTGGGGATTCCCGGGATCTGAGGGAGAAGTACCAGGCAGAAAAGCAGATAGATGCCAGCGGCCGGATCATCACACCCGGATTTGTGGACAGCCACAGCCATCCGGTCTTTGTAAAGACGCGTGAAGACGAATTTGCCATGCGTCTGGCCGGCAAAAGCTATGTGGAGATTTCTCTGGCGGGAGGCGGAATCCGCGCTTCGATCGCAGACGTGAGGCGGGCATCCGTGGATGAATTGGTGGAGCTTTCTCTGCCGCGGATACAGCGCATGATTGCCGAGGGCACCACCACTCTCGAGGCCAAAAGCGGATACGGTCTGACTACAAAGAGCGAACTCAAGCAATTGGAGGCCATTCGCCGTCTGGGTGAGATGCTGCCGATCGATATCGTTCCCACCTTTATGGGTGCGCACGAATATCCCGCTGAATACAAGGATGACCATGAGGGATATATCAAGGTGCTCTGCGAAGAGATGATGCCGGCTGTGCGCGAGCAAGGCATCGCCGAATTTTGCGATATCTTTACCGAGGCGCATGTCTTTAGCATAGAGGAGTCGCGCCGTATCCTGCAAGCAGCCAGAGAACATGGCTTCAAGCTGAAAATGCACGCCGATGAGATCGAAGCCATCGGTGGAGCAGAGCTGGCCGCTGAAATGCACTGCGTTTCGGCAGACCATCTGGGCGCCGCTTCCGATGAGGGTATACAGGCCATGAAAAGAGCGGGAGTGATCCCGACCTTGCTGCCGGCCACACTTTTTTCACTACGTTCAAAGACTTATGCCCGGGGACGCGATATGATCCAGAGCGGACTGCCGGTGGCGATTGCCACGGATTACAATCCCGGTAGCTGCAATTGTGACAGCATGACGCTCACCATGAGTCTGGCTTGCTTGCAGATGGGCTTTTCGCCTCAGGAAGCACTGGCTGCGGCCACGATCAATTCCGCCTGCGCCCTGGACCGCGGGGAGCAGATCGGCTCTCTGGCCCCCGGAAAACTGGCTGATCTCATCATCTGGGATGTTCCCAGTCTGGACTTCATCCCCTATCATCTGGGCTCATCACACATTGAGACCGTGATCAAGCGCGGTAAAATCAACCATCAGGCATGAGATATGGCGCTGAATAGCTATCGCATCATCGAGACCATCCACCATTCCCGCCGCTATTTGCTTTACCTGGCAGAGACCCTGACGGATAAAAGGGAAGTAGTGATCAAGACGCAGGATCCTGCCCAGCTTCGGGATCTGAGCCTGGCTGAGAGCCTGAAGGGCGAAGCAGAAGCCGGAGCTGAGCTGGAACATCCCGCCATCAGGAAGGGGATTGGCTATTTCACGGAGGGTCTCAGCGGCTATCTGGTGGCAGAATATGCAGCGGGGAGCTCGCTGGCAGATCTTCTGATAAAGAATCCTGAAGCCTTTACGATGGATCAATGCCTCCTGTGGGCCAGAGATATCCTGCACGCCCTGCATTTTGCCCACAGCCGGGGCCATCAGCATATAAATCTGAATCCATACAATATCATCATTGATGGCTCTAAGGGACTCAAGATCATCGGTTTTGGTAAAAGCGGACGGGAAGCCTGGCGGCATTCTGAAGGGAATATGAATTATCCCTATCCCATGCTCTATGTAGCACCGGAGCTTTTCCAGACTTCCAATCCCCACTCTAATTCTGATCTATATTCCTGGGCTGTCATTGTCTATCAGATGCTTTGCCGGAAATTGCCCTGGCGTCTGGATGGCTTTAGCGGTCCAGATGAACAGAAGATGCAGAGCCTCAGCCGGGGCGTTGCGATGCCAGATGTGGAAAAGGTGCCGGATTGGCTCTATGGCATCCTCATTTCCTGCCTGAAGTCTGACCCCGAAGAGCGCTGTAAGGATAGCTCGGAGCTGCTGGATACGCTGGCTGAGCAATCCCCTGATTTTGATTGGACTTATCAGGAACTAAAGATTACGGAACCTGAGCCGGAAAGTAAAGACGAGCCCCAGACTATTCCTCCCGAAAGCCAGGTAGAAATCCTGCCCGGGGATGATCTATTAGAAGAGGCGGAAAGCCCGGCAGATGAAGATCAGACAGAGCAGATGGAAGCAGACTTGCCCAGTGAACCCGAAAGAGAGAAGGAAGGGGAAGAGAAACCAGCTGAAGAAGTGGAGACCATCCCGGAGGAATCTGAGGAAATCCCGATATTAGAGGATTCCATAGAAGAAGAAGCGGCAGAAGAAACGGATGCCCTGGAAGTGCAGGAAAGCGGCGATGATGAGTTACTGGCAGTTACGGAAAGCCTGAAAGATGAAGATCAGGCAGAGCAGTCGGAAGATGACTTGCCGAGCGAACCCATAATAGAGAGTGATGGGGAAGAGGAGCCGATCGATGAAAAGGAGCATATCCCGGAGGAAACCAGCGAAACTTCGATTATAGAAGATTCTATAGAAGAAGAAATCAAAGAAGACAGAGATGAACCCCTGGAGGATCGAGAGGAAATTATAGAACCGGATCCCCCAAAAACAGCTCTTGACGAAACTCCTCCCCCAGAAAAGGATCTATCGTCCGATAGTCGGGAGCTTTCAGCCAAAACCGGGACCGCGGAAGCCGGATCATCCGCAAAACCCGTTCAAAAGGCTAAGCCAGCAGCCACCACCATCCAGATCCCGATGGCAGAGAAGCCTGATGAGCAAAAGGATATTAAGACCATGAAGACAGTTTTTGTAATCCTATTTATTCTCAGCGTGATATTTCTTGGATACATGCTGATCGAACACTATTTCCTTCAGCCGAAGCAAGAGCTGGAGCTGAGCTCGGAGGAGCCAGAGATTGATCTGAAAGAGATCAGTGAACCGCATTTGAGAGAGAATCTCCCAATCGAAATGGTCTGGGTCCCTGCCGATACCCTGATCATGGGCAGCATCAGCCCGGAGGCAGATGATGATGAATTCCCGCTTTTGACGGTGCCCCTGCGAGGCTTTATGATCAGCTCCACAGAGCTTACGCAATCCCAATGGAGCATGGTAAATGAAAGCAACCCCTCACTTTTCAAGGGGGCGGATCTGCCGGTGGAAAACGTGTCGTTTTATGACGCTATCGAATATTGCAATGCCAAGAGCCTCAAAGATGGCCTCAATCCTGCCTATGACTTTCAGGGAACTGAGATCCTTTGTGATTTTGATGCCAATGGCTACCGTCTGCCGACTGAGGCGGAATGGGAATTTGCGGCCAAAGCCGGCATCGGCAAGAACTTTATGGCTTACAGCGGATCGGATGATCCAGATCTGGCAGGATGGTACGCAGCAAATTCGGGAGCTCAGAGTCACCCCGTGGCTGGCAAAGAGCCCAATAAACTGGGGCTATATGACATGAGCGGAAACGTTTGCGAGTGGGTCTGGAATTGGTATGCCCCATACAGTTATCGCATAGGCAATCTCTACAGCGGGCCTGAGCAAGGCACGGACAAGGTGGTTCGCGGAGGCTCATGGTATCATAAGGCTGATCTGATGCGGAGCACAGCTCGCGATTACATGAAGCCATTTGCCAAAACGGGATATATCGGCTTCAGAGTGGTGCGCAGCAGGTAAAAATCCTCCAATCGGTTTTATAACAGAAAAAAGAGAACCCGGTAGGGGGTGCCGGATTCTCTTATGCGAAGCGCTACTGCATCCTGAAGATGCAAAGCGCTGGGATTTGGCTGATTAATCCAGGGCTTTTAGAAAGCTGGGAACGTCCGTCCGCATCGGTTTGATGCGCGTGGGATCCTCAGCGCTGCTGTGATCCGGCTTTTCTTCTACGGATTGGCAGCTCATGCCCAAATTTTTGAGGATTTCTTTGACCTCTTTGTCGCCATCATCCGGGGCTGGGCGTTTGTCTTCCACCAGTTTATTCGACTCAAAATTAGGGAAATCCAGCGGATCACCGACAGATGGAATCTTTTCCAGGCCGGTGGCGATGATGGTCACCGAGATCTTGCCGGTCAGGCTATCATCCAGGATCACTCCCATGATCGTGTTTGCGCCGCTACCGGTTTCATTGACAATGACATTGGAGACTTCCTCGATCTCGCTCATGAGTATATCCGGACCTGCCGTGATATTGAGCAGCAGTGACTGACATCCGGCCAGACTGACATCCGAAAGAAGAGGATTGTTGATCGCAGTACGGGCGGCATTTATGGCACGGTCTTCACCTTCGGCGATTCCGGTTCCCATCAGAGCATAGCCCATGTTTTGCATCACGGCTTTGACATCGGCAAAGTCTACGTTGATCAGGCCGGTGATATTGATGATGTCGCTGACGGCCTTGGCGGCTTCATAGAGGACATTGTCGGCATTGTTAAAAGCTGTGACCAGAGTGGCATTGCCATAGATCTCGCAGAGTTTTTCATTGGGAATCACGATCAGGGTGTCCACGTACTCGCTGAGGTGGCGGATGCCATGATCAGCGTTTTCAGAACGTTTCAGGCCTTCAAAGGGGAAGGGCGTGGTCACGATGCCGAGAGTGAGGATGCCCATTTCCCGGGCTATCTTGGCGATGATAGGAGTAGCGCCTGTGCCGGTCCCTCCGCCCATCCCGGCTGCCAGAAAGACCATATCGGCACCTTCCAGATGGCCTTGGATCTCGTCTTTGGATTCTTCGGCGCTGCGCGAGCCCGTCTCCGGATTTGCCCCGGTGCCCAGACCGCGGGTCAGCTTTTTGCCCAGTTGCAATTTCATCTTGGCAAGAGATTTTGCCAGATCATCAGCATCTGTGTTTGCGGCGATAAATTCCACTCCGCAAAGTTCATTGGTGATCATGGTGTTGATGGCGTTTCCACCGGCTCCACCGACTCCGATTATCTTGATGTTGGTTCCGATATGTGCGGGTCTATCATCAAATTCTATCATTGTATTCCCCCTTAAGTGAAGTCTTTAATTATCTTTTTTAGTTTATCTACAAATTTGTTGTTTCCCAGATGCCCCAGGGAAAAGCTGCGAGGCTGGGCTTCATGCTCAAAGCCCATGGCGTAATAGAGTATGCCGACTGCTGTGGCAAAATCGGGCTTTTCGAGGCCACTTGTGATGCCTTCCAGACGGCTCAGATCGGGTCCTGCGATTTTGACCTGTAGGTTAAATGCGTTTAAGATGGCAGTGTCTATGCTGGCCAGATTTGC